>JASKZX010000187.1 GCA_030147435.1 Savagea sp.
GCTCATTTTTTTCTGTGGTATTGTTGTTGAAAAAAGGAACATGCGATATGGAACAAAACAACGAACGTTCATGGTTACTCCGTAATGATATGATTTTTCTCTATACAATTCTTTGCCCATTACTCGGAGCAGGTGTCGTATTTTTCAACCGTCACCAACTGACGCGCTCTGAAAAATGGTCACACGGCGCAACAATCATCATCGTTTCCATCATTTGGAGCGCTAAATTTTTACCGAATATATGGTATTACCAAGTACCGATTTTCCTTTTTATCCTCGCCGTCATCGGCGTACTATTATTTGCTAACGAGCAGTCCGTAAAAAAAGAAGACAAATAACAAAAAGACCGAGTATACGCGCTCGGTCTTTTTGCTTTGTGAGATATACTTATAATTGTTTTAAGATATTTAAGTCACTATCATTTAAGTAAGGCGACAATGAAATACGTATTGTTTGTCGAACTTCATCAAGAGATAGTCCGATTGCTTGTAAGACATGAGAAGGTGAAGCAGAGCTACAAGCGGATCCTGTAGATACAGATAAAATAGGTGCTAGTTTTTTAACTAAAATTTCATTATTAACACCTTTAAACTGAACGCTTAAAATCCCAGGAACTTTATGCTCTTTAGTAGGTTGGTTCCATATAATGTGATTTTTGAATTTAGATTCAAAAACATTCATTACTTTTTCTTCTAGTTGTTGAAGTCGAAGAGTGTTTTGAGAAAGCTTTTCTGTAGCGATTTTAGCAGCTACTCCAAGCCCTACAATTTGTGGCACGGCTAATGTACCACCTCGTAGCTCATATTCTTGTCCACCTCCATGGAGGAGTGGTGTGATTTTAGGAAATGTTCCGTATTCATCTCGTCGTAAATAAACTGCTCCGACGCCTTTAGGCCCATAAAATTTATGCGCTGAAAATGTAATGGCATCTATAGGGATTCGCTGATCATCATCGTTTATGTTTAAATCAATTTTACCAACAGCTTGTGTAGCATCAGTATGAAAGAAGATATTTTTCTCTTCACAAATATTTGCTATTTCTTTGATTGGAAGGATTGAACCAATTTCATTATTTGCCCATTGAATAGACGCAAAGGTAGTGTCAGCTCGTAAAGCATCTTTAAAGTCATTTACTGCTAACAGGCCGTCATTATTTACAGGAAGATATGTTACCTCGTATCCTTGTGTTTCAAGATAATGAAACACTTCTAAAACAGAAGGGTGCTCAATAGTAGTTGTAATAATATGAGAACCTTTCGTTTTTCGTGCATGAGTAATTCCTTTAATGATAAAGTTGTTTCCTTCTGTAGCACCACTGTTAAAAATAATTTCATTGGCATTTACGCCGAATAAGTTAGCAACTTGTTGGCGAGCAGTATCAGTAGTTTTTTTAGCTTCAAGAGCTTCTTCATAATACTTTGCAGAAGGGTTACCAAATTCATTTTGCAATGCATCTATCATAGCTTTTTGAACATCAGGATGAATAGGAGTAGTAGCAGCATAATCGAGATATAGTCTATTCATGCAAGAGCCTCCTTTTATAGTTCTTTTAATACTGTTTCAAGCCATTGATCAATATTTCCAGCAAGTTGGTAGTCCGAATACAGTTCATTGATACCACGTTCAATGTGAGCATTAAAGTAGTCAGGAAAATATTCCTCCTCAGGAATTTGACGTCCAGCATGTTGACGAATTAACGCTTTATATACATAGTCGTGCTCTCCAGTTAACGCATTTCGATGAATTTCTACACCCTTTGTATCTTCGACTGTTTCAGGCTCTGTAGGGTGTTGTAACGAATAAGCAACTGCTAACCTTGCTAACGCATTCCAACGAAGTCCTGTACGCCTTTGCAACTCTTGCAAGAGCTCACCAGTATGAGCAGATGTTTTTAGACGAAAGTTCATTACAAGTTCCCCCCTTGTAAAAAGTCATAATACGTATGACCGATTTTAGAGGATTGTGTATCATTTTCAAAAGTTAGTGTGTATTCCTTAGCAACATAAGGTTTGATTGTTTTATAGTGACGATCGTCAATTTCGCTATCTGTTGATAAAATAATCGTTTGCTGTGCAAATTCTGGAATAAAAGAACCTAATATTGTTTGTTTATGGGTTTGATCTAGTCTGCCAAGTAATGTATCGAAAACAAAAGGTAGTTTTCGGTCGGCAAGGTCAAAAATAGCCCAAATAAGGGACATTAATAAAAGTTGTTGTTCCCCTGCAGAAATCATTTGCTTATCAAGTAAGTGACCTTTTCTATCAAATAGGGAGACCTCAAAGGAGTTAGGGTCGATAGCGATCGCTGATATATAATCCCCTTTTTGCATTAATTTATTTAGTCGCTCGCGTGTTAAACGTTCAATATCTTGTACTGTCTGGACACGTTGAATTTCTCGATATTTTTGACTAAGCGCAATAATCTTTTCTGCTTCTAAAAGTGAACTAGATGTTTTTTTCATTGTGCGTAACTCTAGTCGAACTTTATGTAAGTCGTCTAAAATATTTTGTAATTCCAGTTCAACTTGTTCTTTTTCTATAGCTAAATCTTGAAGTACTTGTTCAAGTTCTGCAATCTTCTGTTGAGTTTGTTCCATAGTAGCGATTAGGTCGTTAAACTCACTTGTAGTGTCATTAGTTTTTAAACGATTACGTAAAGTACGTAAATCCTTTAAATCTTCAGCGTTTTGTTTCAGTTTATTCATGTATAACTGAGCAAGTGGTTGTTCAACAGTTTCAAAAGCTTGTTCAATTTTTAGCTTTTCTACAAGAGACGCTGAGTGAATAGTAGTTGTATCTTTTACAGGTGTTAATGTTTTTAACAGTTCTTCTTTCAATACTTGTACAATATCTTGCTGTAAAGGGATTTGGTGATTTTCTAAAATCCGTGTTAGTTGTTTGGTTGAAAGTCTTTTATCAACTTGTTGTGCTAATTCAACGGACTCTTCACGTTCCATTTGATCTCTTGTTTCTTTAATGAGGTTACGGACTAAAAGTAAAGGAAGTGTAGTTGCTACAAAGTTTTGTACTTCATCAATTCGACGTTTTCGATCTTCTTCAACTTTCGTGATGCTTTGTAGTAACTCTTCACGTTCTCTTTTTTGTAATCCACCGTGTTTAGAAAAATGAGATTTCGCTTCATGATAAATATCTTCGACTTTAGTTAACTCTTCATTTACTATATTTAAACTCGCATTGATTTCTTCTAACCTTTCATTTTTTGCTAGTTTTTTTTCATTTAATTCAACTATTGTTTTTTCTAAATCAGTCATTTTTTGATCATTAATTTGTTGTTGTGCATAACGTGCAAGGTTTTCTTCAAGTGAAGAAAAAAGATCCCAGTTGAATACTACTGTTAATAAGTCATGTAAATATGAGCTTAGTCGATCATCTTTTAAAATATGTGAGATTTTTTCACCATCGAACATTGTAAAGTCAAGTAATTGTGGAGGCATTAGAGAACGCCAATTAGCTGTCCAAGTATTCATTTGTTCAGGTGTTAATATTTGATTGTTTTTTAAAATTGTTAACGATTCTGTCCAAGAGTTCTTTTTTGTCCATTGTCGTCTTAGTTCATATGTGTGTGTTTGATAATTTTCCGTTTGCTCAAAAACAATAGAAATTTCAAAAGGTCCTTTATTGATTCGTTGAGCTTCATTATTTAATAAGCTAGTTACTTGTTGAAAGTAACTAGCATTTTCTGTTCGATAACCATAACCATAGGCGCCAAACAAACCTAATTTCATAGCTTCTAGGAATGTAGTCTTTCCAGCGCCATTTTTTCCACCTATTAAAATAACATTCTGTTTATCGTTAATTCTTAAATTGAATGTGTTTTTATGACGGTAGGAACCAATGTTTGTAAGTGTTAGTTCTTTAATGTACATATTTGATACCTCATTTTATAAGTGCAAATAGTCTTGTGTTAAGACTGCTGCGATTTTATCATTCAAACCTCGTTTAATGCGAAGTCCAGAGTAATCTTGTTCGATGTCTAATAATTTTTTTAAAACGCGTGGGTCTACATTGTATTCATCACAAAGCATTTGGAGCTGTGTAATTTGTTCTTCTGAAAGTAGAGGTTGATCGTCTTCCTCCCAGTCAATCACTTTTTTATCACGGTATATAGACTCGTATAACAATGGAATGATGTCAGCCCATTCTCCTTGTTCTGCCCAAATTTTACGTATTTCTTTTAATTCTTGTTCTGAAATAAGTTCATAGTCTTCTTCTTCAGGATGTTGCAGATCTCTCTCTAACTTTAGTAAGCGAGTTAAAATTTCTTGTCTCGCTTCCATCGTATATGGTCCTAAACCAAGTTGTGCATAACGAGTAATAGGAACACCATCGAGACCTTCTTCTTCGTATTTCACTAAGAGTTTATGGTCTTTTGGAGCGCGTAAGTCAATTTTGTTTTCTTTCACATAATTAGAAAGTTCATCTCTACGGACAATTGTATACTCCGTTAAGAGGATTTCTTGGTACTTTCGCCCGCCTTTTTTAGGAATAACCACGTGAGGTTTTCCATCGATATCTTTAATTGTGACATCCTTAAAGTAAATTTGACCATTTGCTCGATACTTCATACGCATATCGCGTTCATCACGTATTGAAGCGAGCCAATTTCGGAAATTCAATAATGGACGCATCCAATCATGTCCTGATTGAATAAATCCTGTGAGTGCTTTATCTTCAGAAACAACCGTACAAGTCCAGCAACCAAATCGGCTGTTACCGCAAGAACCTGCACTTTCTTTTATAGAATGATCGACGATCAAAGGACACTCACTACTGTTTGAGTCTTTGTAAAGTCGGTGTAATTCATAATTATCATCTCCCCAAGGTGAAGGATGATTAAGTAAATAATTCCAAACGTCGTCCAAAGAAAATGATCGAATAGGTGCGTATACATAAGCATTTGTTAGGGTAGAGTGACGCATGAAACGCTGCCCTTCTACACTATGCTGTTCAATGCTTGCTCCTCGTGAAGCACTTTCATCTTCTCTGACTCCTAATACCATAATTACTTCGCCAAAGGTAGAGACTCTATCCATAATAAAACGGTTTGCAGGATCAATCTTTAAGCGGTCTGTACACCATCGAAAAGTTTGATTCGGAGAAGGATATCCTCTTCCAATCAAATTGACCCAAAACGACTGGTCAGGTTCAGGCTTTACCTTATGTGTCTCTATTGGCAGTCCTAACTCTAAAGCTTTTGTTTGTATACGATTTAATGTTGTGTTAATAGAATTTACAATTAATGGGGTTTCTACTAATGTGTCCGATGAGATGACATAAACTTTTTTTGTTAAGTTTTCTACTGGTTCTTCAGCAAGAGCTTCAAAAATTAATTGAGTGATTACTGTTGAATCTTTTCCACCACTATATCCGACTACCCATGGTCGGTCATCTTCGTAATAAGCATCTATAATTGAACGTTTTGCTTCTTGAATGTAGTCATCTTTATTTGATAATAAGTCTGTTAATAAACCATTTGACATGGTTAAAGACCTCCCTTATAAAAAGCCACTGTCAAAACATTAATATAACATAAATTTCACTATTACTGTTGGGCAGGAATTCTTTAAGAGTAAATAAATATAAGAATTCCAATATTTTGTTTATTCAAAGGGTTTTTTGAAAATGAATAAAAGCAGTTAAAAAATATAATGACTTCATATGGAAAGAAAATTTTCTTATATATGGAAAAGGTAAATGAAAAAAGACAATATGGAATAATATGATATTATGTAGATCAGATAAATAACTAGAATTTTAAAGAAGTTCTTTATACATAGTTTGTCAGGAGTGAATATTTTTGGAGGAGTGAAAAAATTGAGTAAGTTGAAAAAGGTAAGTCATTTAGAAAAAGAAATAAGTCGATTAAAAATTACCGCTGCGGAAGCAGTAGAACACGCTCACAATTTTACAGATTTTAAAAAGTATTTACACGTAGAACGACCAATTCAAAGAGAAATTGAAAGTGTATTAAGAAATAGAAGAAATGTAGAGGCACCTCATTTACTTTTATTGTGTGGAAGTGTAGGGGATGGAAAGTCACATCTATTGGCATATCTTAATGATTCTGAAGAACAATTATTATCAGAATATAAAGTGTTCAATGATGCTACTGAAAGTGCAAAGCCGAATGAAACAGCTTTAGAAACATTAGAAGAAACATTTAAAAATTTTTCAGACGAGCATTGGGAAGAGACAAATGAAAAAATAGTGATTGCCATCAACTTAGGTGTTCTCCATAAGTTTGTTATGGAGGAGCAGAAGAAATATACATTTACTCGCTTCAAAGAAATTATTAAACGCAGCGGAGTTTTTGATGACCAATTAGTAAAGCACTCAGCTGATAGAAATATTGATATTGTATCATTTACACACTATCAAATGTATGACTTATTAGAAGATGGTGTTCAGTCTGATTATTTACAAGATTTATTAGGCAAAGTGTGTAATAAAGATTTGTCAAATCCTTTTTACGCTGCATATAAAAAAGATGAGGCGGAAGGAACTCAAACAGCTGTACATGAAAATTTTAAGTTTTTAGGTATGAAACAGGTGCAAAAACGCGTGATACAAGTGATGTGTCGCTTAATGATTGAGAAAAAAGTACCGATTTCATCGCGTCACTTTTTGGACTTTGTTGCTGATATTTTAATACCTCTTCCGGAAATGAAAGGTATCGAGAAATATTTGCCATCTTTATTATATAAAAACAAAGGTCGATCGGAGTTATTAAATCATGTTGCAAGCTTACATCCAATTCATACACGTTTAGAGTATATTGATGAATTGATGATGAATTTACATGCTTCAGGACATAGTAAAGAGGTTGTAAAAGAGTATATTACAAGTAAAATAGCTCAAAAATGGATTGAAGAGGCAGAAGATAAAGAAACAGAAAGTGAATTTTTTTATTTCTTAGTTTCTACATTGTATTTAACGAATGAAGCATTTGCTGAGCAAGTCGAACCACTAGCTTATAAGGAATATATTTATTATTTATATGGATTTAATAAAAATGAACGCCGTCGCGTGCGTCGGTTTGATAGTTTTTTACAAAAGGCTATTGTTAATTGGCAAGAGCAACCTAGAGATGGCTATGTGTATTTAAAGCGCTTGCCTTATAATATAGGGATTTCTCAAAAGTTGGAATTGTCAATGGATGTGAGTCATTTGTTAGAAAACCGAGTAGTTGAAGAAGAGGGAAAACTACGTGCATTTCAACCATATGTGTCTATTGTATATAAAGATCGTTCTGGAGAGCAATTAGAAGAGTTGCGTATCGATTATTCACTTTACTCTTTATTAACGAAAGTGGCAGCAGGCTATCGTCCGAATAAAAAAGACAAGGAAGACGCTGTGACTTTTGTTGAATTTTTAGATCGATTAATGGATTTTGGTGAGAAAAAAGAAACTTTGCTTGTAAACTTTTTAGAAGAACAGAAAGAGTATGAGTTAAAACTAGAGAGTTACGGAGAAGAAATTTATTATGAATTTAATAGAAGGGTGGAATAATGGTGAACACAGTTTTGAAGTTACAAGAAGTTAATTATACAGGCCATAGTAGTACCCCAAATACTGAAAAGCCATTACCTTTTCGTTCAAATCCAACACCAGTATATGAAGAGAATTTTCATTTAGTGATTAGTGAAATGGCACAATTGATTAATAATAATAAAGTCGATGAAAAGAAGTTAGAACGAGGAGAGGCACTGAATATTCCTGCTTACAATGCATTAAGTAAATATATTGCAACAAGCCCTTCTATTGATTTTTCAGAAGGAGAAGAAGCTCAAAAGGATTTTGCACGATTAGTAGATACTTATTTATTCGCCGATCAACGTTTAAATCTCGTCCATAGTTATTTGTATAGTTTTATTTCGATTGCATCTGATAAAAAAATCCCTTCACCTTTGTCAAATATGGCAAAGTTTTGTCGAGATGTTTTGTTTGATGGTTGTGATGAGGCAAAGGCGTTATTTAAAGATAAAGAGGCAGATGACGTTTTAACTCAATTAATTATTCAAGAATTGAGTCACTTAACGAGTGATAAAGCATCGAAACAGGCGATACGAGAAAATACAAATCTCTTGCCTCAATTGACGCAATTATTTCAAGAAGATGTACTCTATTTGAAAAATTATCCTTCTTATTTATTATCAAACTTAGAATTACTCGTTAACTATTACGCTTTTACATATATTATGCAATTTTTAATTAAAGCCCAACAATATACAAAAGCGAATTTTAATGAAGTTGAACCTCTTTTTTATACATTGGCAGATGAAGTAGTAACGAAAACAAGGGATGCTGCTAAACCTTATCGTGGTTATAAACGAGTGCAGGATGTTGCTACATATGGATTTGCCCATTATGAAGTGTTGCAACAATTAAGTCACAATATCTTTAATGAAAAATATGAGAGGAAACCTGTATTAACTTATGATGAATTGTTTTGTCGAACGCAAGAATTAGGATTAAAACATCAATTGAAAGAAGATTTAAAGCAATGGATGAAGCGTTACGCAGATGTTATGAAAAAGGAACCTCCTCATATTCCATCAGATAGCACAATTGATGAGTTATTACGTATACATGTACGATTTGTTCATGAAAATATGAAAAAAGCACCGAAAGAACGTTTTAAAGATTCTATTACTCGTTTAGGCAAAGAGAATTTTTTGAAGTTGAGAGGCCCTCTAGGATATGTTTTAACACTGAATCATGACCTTTTAATTTTATTAACAGCTGTTATTGTGGGTGATAAACCAAAACCATTAGCAGCAGTATTAGAAGGTTTTGAGGAGCGAGGTATTGCTCTTGATCGTTACACAATTGCACGGATCATTGAAATATTTACAACTCAAAATATTTTAGATAATAAAAGTGATAGTGGTGATACTCAATATGTTAAACCAATTTTATAATTATTTAGCTACGCATATTATTAATTTTTGGGAAAAAGAAGGTGTGCGTAGCGGAGATAAGTACTTTTTACGTTTAGATACACAAGAGGAAGTAAGTCAAATGTTAGAAGCATTTGCAAATGTACGCCCTGATATTGTCTCTGTATATATTTATGACGATGAGGGAGTAACTTTTTCTAGTTATGCAGTGTCGATAGGAGATGTACAAGTAGTATTAGCAGGTTCTACTGAAGAAGTGACTGTTGATTACATAGGTCGTCTTCGTAACTTTGTAAGTGATCGTCAAAAAGGTTGGGAAGATAAAGCGTTATTTAGCGTTACAGCTGAAAGTTTAGATACTTTATCTGGTGGTGGTGCTAACTTACAAAATCGTGGGATGCCCTTGCACACAGACTCTTTGATTACTCAATTACGTCAGGATATCAAAAAGAGTAATTTAAAGGCGTCGGAACAAGTGATATTGCTAGATGTTTTAAGGGACTTACAAGATTTAGACCGCATCATGGGTATTCCATTGAACGACTTTTCTGAAGTATTGTCAATCTTAGAAAAAGGAAAAATAGATTCTATCGATTATCGGGGATTGGAGTTATTTGAAGATCCTGAGTTGGAAAATTTTCCTGAGAAAGAGATAGAAAGAAGACTCCAGAGAAATAGAGAGGCATTTCGAGATATTCAAGACGCACATCAAAGAGGCGAACCTGAAGAAATATTAGAAAACATGTTTACGGATAATGGAGTAAAGAGATTTAAAAAAGAAGATTGGTATGAAGAGACTTTTCCTAATGTATACAAGGAAATGGAGAAGTTTAAGAAGACTCAAAAGTCAAAGAAAGTAACTGTAGAGTCAGTAGAGTTACTTTCTGATGATGCTTCATTGTGGTTAAGGTATCCAGGAGAAACCGCTGCGAAGAGACGTCAAAATATGATTTTAATTTTTAACCCTAGACAACTAGACGATTTAGTTATACGAATAAAGTTTGATTTTGAAGGAGCAGTAACGAGTTTAAATAAAGAGTATTTAAATGTGCGTAAAAAAGATACTGAAAAAGTAGATGCGAAAGTAAGCTCTAAGTTTTTAACGCTTTCTATTAATTCCTCAAGACAAACTGAGTTTATGCGAGTAGATTATAAGCATGATAAAAAAGCTAGTTTAGGTGCTAGTTTTCATATTTGTGTCGTTCCTTGGAGGGAGGAATATTTAGAGCCGATTCAGTCTAAATATGAAGTTGATGTGCCGAAAGAATCTTTACGTTTAAAAATAGATGATGCTCAGTTCAAAATTGGTTTAGACCAAGGAATACTCAAAGCTCCTGAAAAAGTTATAGTTGATCAATCTGTTATGAATTTATCATTAGACTTGCAGGATAACTCTTATGATATTGCATTTACCGCAGCTGCATTTCCAGAGGGAGAAGCAGCAAATCTTTTTATTGAACATGATGGGGTAACTCTACCTCTCATTATACCGGATGATGAATCGAAGTCAGTTCCTTTATCTGGAGAGCAAGTTCAAGAGCGTATAAGAGAAAATCAAGAAGATATAAAATGGGTTGATGAAAATTTATTTGTTCAAGGAACTTATGAGTTTTATGGTGCAGAGTCTTATCGAACATTCTTTGAGTATGAAGCGCAATGGGTTGCGCAGAGGATTGCTTTTGCTCGTTTAGTCTCAGGAGGTTTGGAAAAAGAGGAGATTAAACTAAGTCCGAATTTACAGAAGGCTTATGAAAATTTCTTAAGCTATTTTGATGCTCAAAGCATTCCTAGTTTGACTTATTCAAGCACTGAATTTCGGGAGGTTGCTCTTCCATATATTAGAGCGTATCTCACAGATATCGAGGAATTAGATGCCAATCAGCCAGCAAGACAACCAGGGGTAGATCTTTCTCGTTTGGGGATTATTGAAACAACAAATGGATTTTATTTTACAGCATTTCATCCTTTACTTGTGGCTTATCGTTTAAAAAGACATAACATGTTAAGTGATACGTCTATAGAACGAGTTATTACACAGAGGTTAGGTGCTGAATCGCTTATTCCGTTTGTGAGTAGGGAGCGTTTGTATCGTCCAGAAATTGTCCGAGAAGTCCCAGATTGGTTACATTTCCGACCAATTGAAGAATTAACAGTTGCGGATTCTCAAAAGTTTGTTTCTAACGTTATCTTTGATAAGATGCGTCAGTTTAAAAATCATTTTGGTTATTTATTTTTATCAGATTCAAAAGCACCTTTTTTAATCAATGTTATTAATTTGCCAGATGATCGAGAAGTATTAAAGGGAATCCTTGAATTCTTGTTAGAAGAAATTAAGAAGGCGGGTCTTGAACATTTAAAAGACATTGAAGTTACTCTTTATACAGATCAAAGAGTTGCAAGTGCGTTTGATGAATTTTCAAAATTAGAAACAGTAAAAGATGTAGAAAGAAAATATAATGTACGTTTAAAAGTAGGAACATATGAGGCAGAAGATGTTTTGAGAGCGATTAGAGAGCATCTCTTTTATTTTAAAAAGTATGATATAAACCGTAGTTGGTCTATTGATTATGCGCATGTTACTTTTTATAAAATGTATGCAAAAGAGCGTGTAGTTACTCAACAGATGACAGATATGCCTCATGATATAGCATTGGAGGGGCTTTATACGAGTGTTCCATCAACAAAAGATGAGGATATTTATCGTATGGGATTCGGCTTGAAAGGCTACGATATTTCAGATGATTTATTACTCCAGACCGCAGCGGCGACAAATGAATTGATGGCCAATACTAAAAATGGCGGGAATGATTCTTATATTAAAGGGAATACGACGTATTTGCATATAGAAACAGTTGCTGAGCAGATGCTAAATGAAATTTTTGATAGATCTCATTGGGTTACTTTCATTGAACCATCTGTGGACTTAGAGTTTTTCCAAGATTTTGATGAACTTATTATCATTCATTATAGTGATCAGTACACATCTTCACAAAAATATGATGCGATTACCGTCACAAATAAATCGATGCAGTATAAAGATGTTATACGTAATTTTTTAGAGTCAAAAGGAGTTTCAAAAGAAGAAGAGCAAATTACTCAAGCGATTCAAGCATTTAACGCGTATAACGGTGAGTGGTTATTACGTATTATTGGATCTAGAGGACATGAAGACCGTGAAAAATTAAGTATTATATCAGGTGTTAAGTATATGGTTGCTTTGTTAGAACATCCTCAAATATTGTGGGTTCCTATTTCGTTAGAAGAAATCTTGCGAGTGGCAGGTGTTTTTGGATTAGGAAAACGCGAGGGTGTATTTAGTGCAAAAAATCTAGGGTTAAAAGGTGCAACGAGTGATGATATTTTACTTGTCGGTTTAGAAGATAAAGGAGAGGTTGTTCATCTACACATTTATCCTGTAGAAGTAAAAATCGGTAAAATAACTCAAAGTGTAGTAAGTAAAGCGAAAGAACAAGTGATGAGAACAAAAGAAGGAATTATTCGAGCACTAACATCAGAGGATCAAGGCGCATTTGTTACTCAGTTTTATCAAACATTTATTTTACAACTTGTCGTAGCGAGCGCTCAAAAAATGGCGCAAGGAGACTTGTGGGGGCACCTTGACTACGGGTTATCTGATGAACTAATAGAGAAATTATTTAAACTGCAAATTCATATTTCTACAGAACTTGATGAATCAATTGGCAAAGCAGGAGTTTTATTGTTTGAGTCCGGCTTGCTTGCTCGCAGCACCACAATAGAAGATGGAGTGCAGTTGTATCATTTTCATGAAGAAGATGGCTACAATGGAATTGTTACTGCTTATGAGGATGTGTTTGATTGGTTACACAACCAAGATAATGATTTCATCAGAGAGAAGTTTTTAAAGTATATTTATCAGCCGACAAATATCCTTTTAAATAATGAATCCCTAAATACCAAAAAAGAAGATATTGATTATGTAGAAGATCGTCGTACGCAATATCAAAATTCAATGATGGAGGAAAATGATGTGAGCAGTCAAAAAGAATATCAGAAGTCAGTAGAAGAAGTAAATGTACAACAGCTAGAAGAATCAGCTTCAGTAACTGAAGAAGATATTCAAACAGAGATAAAAAGTGAAGATTCAATAGAAACAGTAGAGTCTACATCTCGTTTACATCCTAAACCGATTGAAGAAGTGCGCTTGAAAATAGGTACTGCAGAAGGCACAACTAAAGATATTTATTGGGAGTACGGTCATCGAGAGTTAGCTAACCGTCACATGCTGATTGTCGGAAAATCAGGTCAAGGTAAAACATATTTCATGCAGGCACTTTTAATGGAACAAGCGTTGCAAGGAATTCCAAGTATTATTATTGATTACACAGATGGCTTTTTACCAAATCAATTAGAGGAAACGTTCAATGATGCATTAGCAGGAAAAGTGAAGCATCGAGTGGTTATTCAACAGAAGTTACCAATCAATCCATTCACTCAACATGAAGCGGATTATGGTGGTATTTTGATGAAGGAACAGTCAATTGATGTTGCTACGAGAATGAAGAGTGTCTTTAAAAGTTCGTACAATTTAGGTGCTCAGCAAGAAAACGCGATTTATGAAGCAACGATGGAGGGGTTAAAGAAGTATGGTGATCAAAACTTCTCTATCCGTCATTTAGGTGAGCAGTTGCGAGAGATGGATGATAATCCAGCTGCTGGTACTACGTTGTCTCGTATTCGTCCGTTAGTTGATCGTAATCCATTCATTCAAGGTGAGACGATTGATTGGAAAGAGCATTTAGAAAGCGATGGCGAAATTTTAATTTTACAGTTAACAGGTTTTGATCGACAAGAACAAGTGTTGCTAACAGAGTTTGTTCTATGGGATCTTTGGAATTATTCATTACGTGAAGGGACAAAAGATATTCCATTGACAGTTGTAATGGATGAAGCACAAAACTTGGATCACCGTGAAAATTCGCCTTCAGCGAAGATTTTAACTGAAGGAAGGAAGTTTGGTTGGTCAGGCTGGTATGCAACACAAATTGTAAAGTCTCAATTTGATAAAGACGAAGTCGCACGCCTTCAAAACACTGGTCAAAAGGTATATTTCTTACCACCTGATGATGAAATCCCAGGTATCGCCAAGAATTTAGAAGATGAACGTTATGACCGTAGTTATTGGGAAATGAAATTACGCAGCTTGCGAAAAGGACAATGTATTGTGCATGGACCACATTTACAGTCAGACGGCACACTTTCTCGAAGTGAGCCAGTGGTCGTCAATGTTAGTTCGTTAGAAGAACGTTTGAAAGAATAAACGAATCCCCTTGCTACGTTTGTTAAAGCAAGGGGTTATTTTTTTAAAATTAAATAAAGATAGCATTTTTTCAAAAAATGAATGAAGTACTGTTGATAAACTATGACGAAAGTGAGTGATGGATAATGAGTGGAAAAACGACAAAGAACCCTGCGTGGACGGAAGAAGAAATGATTTTGGCTTTAGATGTATACTTTAAGCTTTCTCCTAACCAACTTCATAAGCAAACACGACGGGTACTAGATTTAAGCGTTTTATTAAATCATTTAGATGTTCATGGTGTTGCATCAACGTCTAAAAACTTTAGGAATCCAACAGGTGTAGCAATGATTTTGCAAAATATAGCAGGTATTGATCCTAGTGTGAACCGTAAAGGGCTTTCAAATGCGAGCAAATTAGCACGTACAATGTTTCAGAAGTATCATATGCAGCAAGAAACATTACACAAAATTGCTTGGGAAATAAAAGATTCTATTCGTGATCCAATGATTCGTTATGGACTTTATCGTTATGGGGAAGACCATGGTGGAGAGTTGAGTAATTTTGTCCATCAAGAATATGAACGTTTAAGTAATATGTTAGAAGTGAAGAAGGAGATAGCAGAAAGCCGTAACGAAGTCTTATGTGAGATATGTGCATTGGATTTCCGTCGAACTTACGGTGATAGGGCCGAGGCAGCAATGAGTTGTCATCATGATCAGGAGATCTTACGCTTAGATCAAGTATCTGAAACGTCGGTTGCAGATTGGTCTTTAGTTTGTCATAACTGTCATAGTGTCATGCATGAATACCCTATTTGGTTAACAGTTCAACAGATGAAGGAATTAGTCGTTCAAGCTTAATGAAGCAAAAGTTAAGCTAAGAAAAAAATAGTTTTCAATTTAATCACAAGAGATGAGTTACTTATATCTACATCACAACTTTCGCCGTACATTTGAAAGAGTCATGTATAAATATAAAACCCAGTCTCCCACTTATTTAAAAATAATTGGAGGCTGGGTTTTTATCTAAACTTATTTTTTCATTTCTTCGACTTGGAAGTAGTAATCGCCGATGACACGGAGGCCAGCGTCGAAGTTGTCTAAGTGGAAGTGTTCGTTCGGTGCGTGGAAGTTTTCTGTATCGAGTCCGAATCCCATTAAGACGATCGGTACGTTGAGTACTTGGTCGAATGTTGAGACGATTGGAATCGATCCTCCTC
>JASKZX010000051.1 GCA_030147435.1 Savagea sp.
ATTTCATTCGATTTTTGAGCCATCTCTTCCATCATACATGTTGACTGACGGATCGTTTCATTAATTTCTTCCATACGTTTTGAGACATCTTGAATGACATTCATTCCCTCATCTACCGCCTCACTCATATGCGCTGCTGACTGTAACATATCTTCATTACTGCGTGAAATTTCTTCAATACCGTGAGACACTTCGCGAATCGATTGTGTAGATTGTGCGATATATCGTGATTGTGTTTCACTATTTTCCATTGTCGTTTCAGCACTTTTTGCAACGTGTTCTGAACTTGCTAAACTTTGTTCGGAGCTAGCAGAAAGTTCCTCTGATTGCGCAGCAAGTAAAGTAGATGAATCTGTCATTTGACGGATGAGTTGTTGGAATTTCTTTAGCATCAAATTGAACGAGTCACTCATTTGTGCTAATTCATCCGTTCCTTTGACAGGTAATTGTTCGAGGCGTAAGTTTCCATTTGCCATCTCTTTCATATGATGTGTGAGTGAGTGGATAGGCTGTGTGACGCTTCGTCCAATAAAGTACGCGATGAATAAACCAGCAACTGTCGCTCCAACGATGAGAAGTGCGATCCAAACGATAGCGTTTTGGTTTGCATGATGGAGGGCGTCATTTGTTTGATGTAATTCATCGGTTGCGAGTTGTTTAATTGTTTCTGTAGATTCCATAATGCCTTCATAACGACTATTCATATCTTGACCGACTTGTTGGATATCATTAATCGTTCCGTTTTCAGCAACATCTAACATATCAACCGTTAATGCTTCATAAGCAATGACTTGTTGTTGCAAGTCTTCAATTTTCGCTAAAGATTGATCGGCTTCCATTTCTTTTGTTAATTGATGAATTTGTTCAAGGAGCTGTGTACGTTCTTCTTCTCGATCATTGACGAGTTGTAAGAAACGTTCATCTTTAAAAATGATAAAACCACGGATATCTGTTGCAATTTGTCCTTGAAGAACGAGAAGTTGATCGAGTAATTGAATTTGTTCTACTTCGTGGTCGATTAATTCGGAATATTCGTTTACTGTTTTCGTCATTGTAAAGTAACTAATACTTCCGACGATGATAATGAGTGCAATTAATGTCCCGAACGCATAAAAAAACCGGCGTCGAATTTGTCCAGACATAATATAACTCCTTCCTTCTATCTATAATAACTAATAAAATATACATCTAATATACCATGAAATGTGAAGCTATGCGCCTATTGTTTCATTATTTTTATTATAAAAAAAGAAAAAGACGATCATTGGAGTGTCCAAATGATCGTCTTTGTTTTAAAAGAGTAAGTGTCCGATACCTGCTGCAATCGGTAGTGCGATTAATGTACGGATGACGAAGATTACGATAAGTTCCCAAAAGTTCACTGGGATTTTCGAACCTAATAAAAGTCCTCCGACTTCTGCCATGAAAATAAGTTGTGTGACTGCAATTACTGCGACAACGAATAAAGTTAACGGTTCAGTAATAAATCCTGCAGCTAAAATTGCTGGTAAAAACATGTCCGCAAATCCGACGACCATCAGTTGACCTGCTTCGGCCGCTTGTGGGATTTGGAGTAATGCTAAAAGTGGCTCAAAAGGTTTACCTAAAAATGTAAATACTGATGTATATTCAGCAATAATAAGTGCAGCTGTTCCGAATGCCATAACAACAGGAATAACGCCGAACCACATATCTAATACGTTTTTCACACCATCTCCAGCGACACGTTTGAATGAACGGTTCGTTTCTGCTTTTTCAAGTGCGCGTTCTGTTCCAAGGGAGAAAGCAGTGTAACCTGCTGGAATTGCTTCAGCATCTTGTTTTGGTGTAGAACCGTCAATGTATACATCTTTTTTCTGTGCGAGCGGGTAAATACGTGGCATAATAAGTGCTAGTACAAACCCAACGAGCGCAACGGTTCCGTAAAATGGTAAGAAATAATCTTCAAGTCCAACAGTTTTTAAAATAACGATTGTAAACGTAATCGAGACGACAGAGAAAGTCGTTCCGATGATGGCTGCTTCTTTTTGTGTATAATGTCCTTCTTCATATTGACGGCTTGTGAGTAAAACCCCAATTGTTCCGTCACCGATCCAAGAAGTGAGCGCGTCTACGGAAGAACGTCCCGGTAATTTAAACAATGGACGCATAATTTTTACCATTAATGTCCCGAAGAACTCGAGTAAACCGAAGTTTAAAAGTAATGGTAATAAAAGTCCAGCGAATAAAAATACAGTAAATAACATTGTGACGAGTCCATCTTTAGAGAGTAACAAGCCACCAGTATCCTCGCTCCAAATTGCTTCTGGTCCGAGCTTTAAGAAAACGAGGAAAGCGAAGATGGCAGCTAACACACGCGTTACAACCCAAAATGGTGTAACATTGAAGAGGGAATTAAATGTTTTATTTTTCGTCGGTTTTCCGCGACGGATTAAAAAGTAAATACCTGCTACAGCAGAGATCGTCATAACGATCGTTCCGACAAGAGGCATATAATCTTGAATAACTTTCATTAATAAGTCCGCTAAATGTGCAACGGGAATACTTGTCGAACCGTCTGAAAATTTCATAGGAACCATAAATAATGTAATTCCTAATAAAGATGGTACGATAAAGAGTAGCCACGTTGAGAGTGGAAATTTCTTTTTCAACTGTATCAACTCCGAATAAAATTCATTTGTAATGTATAAAGATACATTATAGTGTATTATTTATGAATAAGATACCCTTTTCAATGAATGGGTTCTAAAGGCCTAATGTTTATTGTTTATTACTATTAAAAAAAAGAATATTTGAAGTATATATAATGAAAATATAAGAGAAAGGAAATGAAAAAACGATGAAAAAAGAAGCAAAAGAGTTAATACATGCAGTTTATACGTATGGCAGACTCGTCGGTGAAGGAAAGTTGAAAGATGTTCATTCAATGGATGAATTGTTGAGTAAAGTAGAGCCAGTGATCCGTCAGTGGGAAAAAAGAGAAACGTTTGAACAATATGTAGAAGAGCAGTTGACAGAAGTATTAGAATCAAAAGCGACACATTTACAATTTGATAATGAAGTACGAATACCTGCTGGAAAAGAGCCGGTGTTATGGATTCATTTATCGGTACCAGGTGAAGAAGAAGTACATATGGGTTACTTCGATTTAGAAGATGTTTTAGAAGGAAATATTGCGGTAGGAAATTTTCCAGAACTCATGGATAATTTAAATTTTTGCCAAATCTATTTTAATGAACAACTCGGATCGTTTACAGACCTTACATTGTTAGAAGGAGAAACGTACCGAGTAAGTATTAATCGAAAGACGTTGTAAAAGAGGGATAGTATGAAAATACAAATGACAAAACAAGGCTATGACGCTTTACGTGAAAAGCTAGAACGTTTAGAAAAAGAAGAGTTATTAAAAGTGCAAGAAAAAGTCGATCAAGCACGTGCATTTTGTGATTTTTCGGAAGATCCGATGTATCAAG
>JASKZX010000057.1 GCA_030147435.1 Savagea sp.
TCGTTGCTAATCAACATATTCATAACAAAATTATTCAAGAACACTTACAATGCAAAAACTAGAAAGCTTCCACGCTTTCTAGTTTTTTTATGGACGATATTTTGATACATACGGATTATCTACTTCTGAAAAGCGCCACAAATAATGAGCGGCTTCTCCTGAGTTTTTTATGCCGATCCGTTTACTTTTTTCAACTAACACTCGCTCTCCTTTTTCGATAAAAAGGGGTGATGTGTCTAATCGGTGATTGTAAAAGTCCATCGTAATATGAAAAGCTTTCGTCAGTTTTCCAGGTCCATTTGTCCAATCTGTTTTTCTTTTCACATGATGGCGATTCTTTTTTATCGTATCAATTCCATCTAACGGTTCAACTGCTCGAATCAGCACCCCGTGAGGAATGCCTTCTTCGTCTGTCACTACATTGAGTAAATGATGCGTATGCATTTTATATACATAAGCACGTCCTGCTGGACCAAACATCGCTTCAGTCCGCTTTGTCGGACGTCCCGAATACGTATGTGCTGCTCGATCATTCGTTCCTAAATATGCTTCTGTTTCGACAATCTTTCCAACAACTCGTTTTCCGTCAATGATTCGTACTAAATAACAACCGATTAATTGTTCTGCAACTGTTAATGCTGGACGTTCATAAAAAGAAAGAGGAAGCACCATTAATGGCGCTCCTCTTTCATCGTAATCGGCGAAATTCCTTCTTGTGCACGTTTGACAACTGGATAGCTTTCATAGCCACTATCTGCTGCAAATTGACGGAATAACGTTTTTTCTTCCGCTTTTGACGGTACTACTTTTTTAAATGCTCGGTAAGAAGATAGAACATCTTCTGCTTTAACTTCCGCTTCGTAAGCATCTTCAATTCGGTTAAAAAAGTTTGTTACATCAATTATTTCTTCCATCGACCAATCGGCATCGATTGGGTAATTATACTGTTTCATTCTTATCCTCCATTACTTTGACCACTGCTTGCGAATCGCAATCGCTTCATTTTTCATTCGTGTGAAAAGCTCTTCAACGGTTGGCACATCATGAATCAACCCAACGACTTGGCCTGCCCAACCATATCCTTCTTCTTCTTTTCCGTCATGAATAAAGCGACGATTTGCTTGACCACTAATATAATCTTTTAACGCTTCATATGTCGGATCTTTTTCTTCAATTTCTAAAATTTTATCTGTCCATTCATTACGTAATGCGCGCGCAGGTGCTCCAATAGAACGTTTGACAACGACTGTGTCTGCAGATTCACTCTCTAAAATTTTCTGAATATATGCTTCACTCGCTGTTACACATTCTTTCGTTGCAATAAAACGTGTTCCCATTTCAATTCCTTCAGCACCTAATGCATGAGCGGCCATCCAGCCTCGGCCATCCCCAATTCCTCCTGATGCAATGACAGGAATATCGACAGCATCGACAACTTGTGGAATTAAAACGAACGTTCCAACATCTTTACGTCCTAAATGTCCTCCACCTTCGTGACCGACAACCATAACAGCATCTGCACCTAAACTTTCAGCCTTTTGCGCATGACGAACTTCTGAAACGAGTACGAGCGTTTTCACATCTTTGCCTTGAAGTCGTTCAAAAAATGGCACGGGATTGCCACCAGTTACTGATACAATCTTCACACCTTCTTCAAGAGCAGCATCTAACATATGTTCATAGGGACGTCCATGACTACCTATTGCAAAATTTACGCCAAATGGACGATCTGTTTTTTCGCGTGTTTTGCGGATTTCTTCTTTTAATGCTTCCGGAGACTCTAAACTCATCGCCGTAATTTGACCGAGTCCTCCAGCATTTGAAACCGCACTCGCTAAATCAGAATATGCTAAGTGGGCAAGTCCTCCTTGGACAATAGGGTATTCGATTCCGAATATTTCTGTTACTCTCGTATGAAAATTCATACGTAACGCCTCCTTTATAATAGTAGTGATGAAAAAATACCGCCTATCTCGAACATAGGCGGTATTTTTTATATACATAAACGTATTACATAATGTGAATTGGTTTACCTAACGCAACGTCTGCTGCTTCCATCGTAATTTCACCGAGTGTTGGGTGAGCGTGGATTGTCATTGCGATATCTTCTAATGTAACTCCTGTTTCAACAGCTAAACCGAACTCTGCGATTAAATCTGAAGCATTTGCTCCAACGATTTGTCCACCGAGTACTAAGCCGTCTTCTTTACGTGCAACAATTTTTACGAAACCGTCTGTTGCATCAAGTGCAATTGCACGTCCGTTTGCTGCATATGGGAATTTACCAGTAACAACGTCGTAGCCTTCTTCTTTCGCTTGTGCTTCTGTAAGACCGACTGTTGCAAGTTCTGGTGAAGTGAAGCAAACTGCCGGTACTGTTAAGTAGTCTACTTCTGACTTTTGTCCTGCAATTGCTTCTGCAGCAACTTTTGCTTCATATGAAGCTTTATGAGCAAGTTGTGGTCCTTCAACGATATCACCGATTGCGTAGATGTTTGGAAGGTTTGTACGACCTTGCTTATCTACTTCGATTAATCCGCGATCTGTCATTTTAATACCGATTTGCTCTAAACCGATTTCGTCTGTGTTTGGACGACGACCTACTGTAACGAGTACGTAATCAGCTTCAACTGTTTCTTCTTTTCCGCCTGCTTCGTAAGTTACTTTCACACCGTTATCTGTCTCTTCAACACCTTGTGCTAAAGCTTCAGTAACGATTTCAACACCTTGTTTTTTCATTGACTTTTTAACAACTGATGTCATTTGTTTTTCGAAACCTGCTAAAATATCTTTTCCACCTTCGAGAATCGTTACGTCAGTTCCGAGGTTTGCGAATGCTGAACCGAGTTCTGCACCGATGTATCCTCCACCAATTACGACGAGTTTCTCTGGGCGCTCTTCTAATGCGAGTGCTCCTGTTGAGCTTAATACACGCTCTGAGAATTCAAATCCTGGAATTTCAATCGGACGTGATCCTGTTGCGATAATCGCATTTTTGAACTTGTACGTTTGTGCTGAATCTTCATTCATAATACGTACTGTATCTTCGCCTGAGAAGTAAGCTTCTCCTTTAACGATTTCTACTTTGTTCCCTTTGAGGAGTCCTTCGACACCACCTGTTAAACGTTTAACAACTGAGTTTTTGTACTCTTGTACTTTTGAGAAATCAAGTGCAACGTTCTCTGCAGTAATTCCCATTACGTCAGCATTTTTCGCTTCTTGGTAACGCTCTCCTACTGAGATCATTGCTTTTGATGGAATACATCCAACGTTTAAACATACTCCACCTAATTCGTCTTTCTCAACGATTGTTACTTTCTGTCCGAGTTGTGCTGCACGAATTGCTGCAACATACCCTCCTGGACCTGAACCTACTACAAGTGTGTCTACTTCTACTGGAAAATCTCCTACTACCATATCTTTACGCCTCCATTAATAATAGTTGTGGGTTTGCGAGGAGCTCTTTAATATAATTCATCGCCTGTTGACCTGTTGCTCCATCGATTACCCGGTGATCAAATACTAATGATAATGCTAACATAGGTGCGGGTACAATTTCACCATTTTTCACGATTGGTTTCTCCGCGATTCGACCAATTCCTAAAATTGCTACTTCTGGATGATTAATAACCGGTGTAAACCATTGGCCACCTGCTGAACCGATATTTGTAATCGTGCATGATGCGCCTTGCATTTCATTCGGCATTAATTTTCCATCGCGAGCTTTCGTTGCAAGCTCTCCAATCGCTCCAGCTGTTTCAAAAACAGAGAGTCGGTCTGCATGTTTAATGACTGGTACGAGTAAACCGCGGTCTGTATCCGCTGCGATTCCGATATTATAATAATGTTTTTGAATAAGTTCGTCTGTTTCATCATCGAGTGATGTATTTAATTGTGGGAACTTGCGTAATGTCGCAACGAGTGCTTTTACTACATATGGTAAATATGTAAGCTTCACGTCACGCTCTGCCGCTGCTTCTTTAAACGCTCGGCGGTGTTCAACAAGTTTCGTCACATCAACTTCATCGAGTAATGTTACGTGTGGAATCGTACGTTTTGAGTTCACCATCGCATTTGCGATCGCTTTTCGGATACCAGATACTTTTTCGCGAGTTTCTGGGAAATCCCCAGTTCCTAGTATATCACGTGTTGGCGTCTCTTGCGACGTTGCTTGCTCATCATTTTGTTTTTCAGCGACATCGCCCGATAAAAATGCGTCGATATCGTCTTTCAAGACGCGCCCGTTCTTCCCTGTCCCCGTTACTTCTGTAATGTCGACATCGTTGTCGCGTGCGTATTTTCGAACGCTCGGCATCGCGATGACTCGGTTCGGCCCTTTGAAATTTTTCGGGTCTTTCGCTACTTCTTCTTTTTTTTCTTCACTTTTTGGGGCTTCTTTTTTCGCCTCTACTTTTGGTGTTTCTTCTTCCTCTTCTTCCGCAGGTGGTGCTTCATACCCTGGAGCATCAATTCGAATTAATACATCTCCGACAACTGCTACCGTTCCTTCGCTAACGACAATCTCTTCTACTGTTCCATCGACAGGCGATGGGATCTCAACGACGGATTTATCATTTTGTACTTCAAGTAATGTATCGTCCTCTTCGATCGTATCGCCTTCTTTTACAAACCATTTGACAACTTCACCTTCGTGAATTCCTTCACCGATATCTGGTAATTTAAATTCAAAAGCCACTTTCCTTCACCCTTTCATTCGTTTTTTAACATTAAAATGTTAATACTTCTTTTGCACGTTCTACAATATCGTTTGCATCTGGTAACCATAAGTTTTCCCCTTGAGCAAATGGATAAATTGTATCTGGTGCTGTTACACGCATTACTGGTGCTTCTAAATGTAAAATTGCACGTTCCGTAATTTCAGCAACGACATTCGCTGCAATTCCTGCCTGTTTTTGTGCTTCTTGTACAACGACTGCACGGTTCGTTTTTTGGACAGATTCAACAATCGTATCGACATCTAACGGTTGAACTGTACGTAAGTCGATCACTTCTGCTGAGTATCCTTCTTCTTCGAGCATTTCTGCTGCTTTTAAGCTTTCGTGAACCATTGCCCCGTAAGCGATCAATGTAATATCTGTTCCTTCACGTTTCACATCTGCTTTTCCGAGTGGAATTGTATATTCACCTTCCGGAACTTCTTCACGGAATGAACGATACAATTTCATATGTTCTAAAAAGACGACTGGGTTTTCATCACGAATCGCTGAGATGAGTAATCCTTTCGCATCGTACGGAGTCGATGGAATAACGACTGTTAACCCTGGCTGACTTGCAACGATCCCTTCTAAACTATCAGCATGCATCTCTGGTGTCGCAACTCCTCCACCGAAAGGAGAACGAATCGTTACAGGTGAGTTCATTCGACCTGCTGTACGGAATGATTGACGAGCCATTTGACCGCTGATCGAGTCCATTACTTCATATAAGAAACCAAAGAATTGAATTTCCATTACTGGACGGAATCCTGTGAGCGCTAATCCGATTGCAAGACCACCAATTCCTGATTCTGCAAGCGGCGTGTCAAATACACGTTCTTCGCCAAATGTTTCTTGTAAACCTTCTGTTGCACGGAATACTCCTCCGTTTTTACCTACGTCTTCTCCAAATACTAAAACGTTTTCGTCGCGCTCAAGCTCAATACGCATTGCATCTGTAATTGCTTGAATCATCGTCATCTGTGCCATATTACTTCGACTCCTTTGCTTCGTAGTATGCTAATTGTTCTTGTAAGTTTTTCGGTAAGTCACCTTTAAACATAAACTTAATAAAGTCGCTTACTTTCTGTTTTGGTGCTTGGTCTGCTTTTTTAATCGCTTGTTTTACATCTTCTTTCGCACGTTCAATCACTGCTTCTTCTTTCTTCTCGTCCCAGAGACCTTTTTTCTCTAAGAAAATACGGAAGCGAATAAGCGGGTCTTTTTTCTCCCAATATCCATCAATTTCTTCTGTACGGTAACGTGTCGGATCGTCTCCAGCCATCGTATGTGGTCCGTAACGGTAGCACATCGTCTCAATTAATGAAGGTCCTTCTCCATT
>JASKZX010000059.1 GCA_030147435.1 Savagea sp.
CGCTCGCATCGAGTCGGATGAGTGAAAAATATAAAGTGAAAATCGGTTGCCATTCCCACTCATACGGCATGAGAGGGATGCAGCGCTTACGAATTTGTTCCGCTTCGTGTAAAAATAAATGCGGCGCATCATCGATCGAAAACGTACGCAGCGGTTCAGTCACGTGGCGCAATACTTGAATCCAATGATCCGGTGTTCGCTGCTCGAGTGATAAAGAAAACGGGTCTCCAGTTTCTTTCCACTCTCGTATTTTTTCTTGTACAGAATCAAATTGGGCATAGACGAATAAGAAAAATCCGAACGCTTTTGCATCATCAATCGGTGTAAATGGCAAATCGTCAATTAACGAAAGCTTCAGTGCGCTTTCATCGTCTTGGATGACGATCGAACCGGTTTGTTCATTGATGAATAAAATCGAAAATGAATGCCGACGAAATCGTTGCAACGCTTCTTGCACGATTTGACGATCATTCGTATTCGATGGATCTAACTGTTTAAAAATTTTTTCGCATTGTGATCTGACGGTAGCTTCATACATTTTCGGAATCCGTTGTTCAGTCATCTCAAATCTCTCCTCAATCAAAGAAGTACATTCTTTCAATTATACATGGAATAAGGGAAAAACGACAATAAAAACGTAGAAAAGAGCGAAGAAACGGAAAAAGCAATCGTTTCTTTCGAAAAAATACGTAAAAAAACCGGTAACGAAAAAGTTACCGGTTCTCTTTTTCTACGTCTTCTCCTGGATAGGAGGAGAAGCATGATTTTTTTGGAAAGCGACGGTTTGGCAAAAAAGGAGTTGTTGTTTAAAAATATGTAACAACCGTTCCTGCAAAGAATCAGGTAAGCTTTTCAGCAATAACAATAGCTCACGTAATTCCGGGCTACGTTCCAAAAACTCTTGATATTGTTCGATGAGCTGACAAACGTATCGAGTTTGTGTTTCCTTCGTATAGTCGATATACATTTGAGGTTTATACCGAACGTGTTTTAAAGGGCGGCATAAAACCATCGCTAAAAAGTAATCGTCTGGAATATTGAACACTTCTTTGAATTTCGGTAAGAGCTCCATCGGAACAGCGCGCTTTCTCAATTCATAGTTCGATAGAGTTTTTGGATCGATATGTAAAGCATGTGCTGCTTCAGATTGACGAATATTTAAATATTCTTCCCTATACTCTCGAAATTGTGCTCCAAAACAGATGGCGATCACCTCATCTTCAATGATCAATGATTCATTTTTGAAAACGCTCACACGTAATTACTACAACGCCTCCTTTTTTACTAATATTGTAATAAAAAATGAATGAAAAATCAAAAAATGGCCTTTTCTTCTTCAGTGTCGTCAATTTGTTCATTTTCTTTCTTCTTTTTCTTTCTTTCCTCATAATAAAAGAAGAGGAGAGGTGAGAACTATGTGGGAGAAAATTGTATTTTTCGTACCGCGTTTAGCGGATCGTTTCGTCCAAGATCGAAGTTTAATCCGTTGGTTACTACAACGTGAACGAAAAAAGTTATTGACACTCACATTTCGAGAACAAAAAGGTCAACTCGTCGTCTCTTCTAATATTGATGAATCATCATTTCGTTATATTATTTATGACCTTTTTGAAAATCGTGTTACTTTTTATGTATCTGCTAAACAGCGAGAAGATATACCAGCAACTGCTCGTTTTTTATTAAAAGAACAAGGAGTTCCTTACGAAGTGAAAGAAATGAGCTTATATCTCCGTCCACGTCAAGATGCAGATTTTCGTGAATGAGAAAAGTTGTTCATTTCTCACTCATTTCATCGCAAACGCTTTCGACAAAGATTGAAATCTTTCGATAAATTGTTTAAAGTAAAGAGAGTTACTTTCGTCACTAATTGTTCAAGGAAACTTGAGGAAGAAAGGGATTGTCGGCATGGTATTTAATTATAAGTTTTGGAAATTCTTCCCGCGCCCGGCACTTCTCGGACGACAAATGAAGCAAGCAGAACCGCGTCGAATGACGTTACAAATGACCGGTTTATTTTTATTTGCGATTGCTTTATTCGTTTTCCGTGACGTGTGGGGAATTGGGACAGAAAGTTTTACAACGCTCATCGTCACTGAAGGTATTGCTACCTTTAGTTTAGCGCGTCTTCTTCATTTAATTGGAGTGACGCTCGGAGCACTTTTATACGTATGGTTTTTCGTTTACGGAATGGCTTTTTTATTAAGCGCGTTTACGAATATTTCTTATCGTGCGTGGAAGCCAGTGCAACTCGGAGTGACAGCACTCTTTTTATTTGCACTTCTCATTGATACAGCGTTTCAAGTATTTACTGGAACGTCGACAGTTGCTTCGGTCTTTTCATTCGGACCACTTGCATGGACGTACTTAGAAAATGAATTCGTCATTTTATTATTGAATCAAATTTCGATTCCATTAATTGTAGCAATTTTCATGCAGTATCAGTTTGCGCGTCACTATGAAGAGGAAGATCAAACACGTACATTGTTTGTCATTATGACAGTTTATTTATTCCTTATTCTTATTGCCGCAGCATTCGGGATGATTCCGTTTGATAAGCTTGCAACATTCGTCTTAGGAGGTGGGGCATCATGAGAAAGTGGAATATTATCGTCGCTATTCTCGTCATAGCTGCTCTTGCAGGTAATAGTTATTTACTATTTAGTGAGAAAAGCAAAGTCCCAAAAACGGCACTTATTGAGTCGTACCAAGTGTTAAAAGAAAAAGACTACGAAGAACATTTGAAAAAAGATGCATTCGTTGTCCCACAAGAAACAGTAACGATTCATTTAACGTCTGAAGACATTGCAGAAGAATGGCTCGTTCGTGAAGGCGATACAGTCGATGCAGGTGCAGAGCTCGTCTTACTTCAAACGGAGCGTCTCGAAGGACAAGTCGATGCATGGTCGACAGAACGTGATGCGTTAGAACGTCAACGTGAAACAGTTCTCGAAACGATTGACACATTAGTCGCAGAACGAGACCGTATTGAATCAGAAGGAACGACAGAAGATCGAGATACACATTCGATTCCTGTCGGTGAAGACGGCAATGTAGAATTAAACGTCAATATGGCGGTCGGTGTCGAACAGAGCGGATCATTTGCTCAAGCGATCGCTGAAGCAGAGCGAGACCTTGCAGCGATTGAACGTCAGTTAACAGTACTTGAGTTCCAAATCGAGCAAAGTTACGTTCGCCCAGCGATCATTAGCCCGGTCGAAGGAATCGTCGCTTCTGTCGATAAAAAATCGTCACGCCCGATGATTGAGATTTATAGTAGTGAAGCACAAGTCGCAACATTCGTTCCACATGAAGAATGGGAAAAAATTAAAACGGGAGATGCGGCAACGGTCGTTGAACACCCGTTAGATGAAGAACTCGAAGGAATCGTTGACCGCGTGTCACACATTCCAGCGGAACAAGCGAAAAAAGATCGTTGGGTAGAAGCATACGAAGCGTATGAAGAGAAACGTTCGAAAAACCCACTCGATTTATATGAAATTCGCGTCGACGTCCTCGATGAGTT
>JASKZX010000062.1 GCA_030147435.1 Savagea sp.
TGCCGTCGACAACGCGTCTCGTTTTAATGAATGATGTTTTAATGAAAATGGAAGAACGTACAGAAGATAAAAGCGAACACTTTTTAGTAGTGATCGGCCGAGCAGGGAACTGGCGAATTCGTACACGTATTCATGGTTTTCCAGAGCAGATGGAAGCACTCGTCAGTTCTTTTTCATTAACAGGAGATACAATTTTTATTTACCGCTCTAAACGGGCTGCACAACGCGCGTTTGAAAGGCTAGAACAACGAGGCGGTGGCATCGTGTTAGCAGATGACGAAAATGTACAAGCAGAGATTCCATTACCGATTGGCGGGTTTTCGTCTCATTTATCGTTTCCACAGTTGATGGAAAAAGAGAAACTACTAAAACAAAAACTCGCGGCTTACGGAGAAGTAAAAGGAGATATTATTTTTACATTACTCTTTTTACAATCGACGCATTTACCTTTTGTCCGTATAACGGAACGAGGAATTATCGATATTTTAAAAAATAAATGCATTTTACCCGCTGAACAAAGGAGTATGTGATGAAAAAGCGAACGATTATCCAATTGATTATTTTAGTGATGGTTTTATTCGCTTTGTTTCTACTTGTCTTTTTACCACCTTTTTTAGAAGGAAAAATATTAGACGAACAGTTAATAAATATGGATAAAGCGAAAGACCAAAAAGTAAAAAATAATTTGTATGAAGCACCTTTGACAGGTATAGAGGGAGAGGAACCATTTTTATTACGTCCGATTGTAGCGACAATTAGTAACGACCCTCACGCAAGACCGCAAAAAGGACTGTCACTTGCAGATTATACGTATGAGTTTTTAATTGAAGGAAAAGGGACTCGTTTTGTAGCGATTTATCAAAGTGAGTGGCCAGAAGAAATTGGTCCGATGCGAAGTGCGCGACACTATTTTTATCCGATTGCGCGAGATTTAGACAGTTTATATGTAGCGCACGGATTTAGCCGTTATGCATTAAATGAATTACGACGTTCTCCATTGCCACAAATTAACGGAGTCGATCATGAAGGTACATTATTTCAACGTTCAACAGATAGAAAAGCCCCACACAATTCATACATTCAAAAAAGTGGATTAGAAAAAGGGATGGAAATAAATCAATTATCGTTTGAAAAAGCACCGCGAACAACACTTTCATTCCATAAAGTATCAGACGATGATATAATGAGAGAAAATGCTTCGACGATTGTCTTAAATTACTACGACTCATTCGATTACAAAGTAGAATATACGTATGATGAACAAACGAACACGTATATTCGCTCAACAGGTAATCAAACGATGTATGATGCATTAACGGATGAAGTAGTGAAGTATTCGAACATTCTCGTCATTGAAGTCCCTTATCAGCTCATAGATTCTGATGGCCGACGAGATGTTCAATTATCTAGTGGTAGTAAAGGGTATTTGTTTCAAGATGGGCGTGTAACGACGATGGACTGGAAGTATCAAAGAGGTGTTATTCAACCGATGGATGGTCGAAAGCTTCTTACATATACGAAAGGAAATACGATCGTTCACGTCGTACCGAAAGAAACAGGCATCGATCGAGCATTAATGTATGAGCAGTAAGGTGGAGAGACATGCAAATTAATAAAATTCGTGGAGAGCAAACCGATCGCCTTTTTCAAGCGATTTTATCATTGGAAAATGTAGAGGAATGTTATCAGTTTTTTGATGATTTATGTACGATTAGCGAAGTACAATCACTTGCTCAACGTTTTGAAGTAGCGAAGATGTTACAAGAAAATAAAACGTATGATGAAATTCAACAAGAAACAGGAGCAAGTACGGCGACGATTTCTCGTGTCCGCCGCTTTGTCGACTACGGTTCTGATGGATATAAACTCGCATTAGAACGTTTGAGTGAAGAAGAAAAGTAAATGGAAAAAAGTTGTTTGAGAGTACATCTCTTAAGCAGCTTTTTTCATGTTTTAGCGGAAATAGCAGAATGCGTCGCATCATTCTTTGTTATAATGGACAAACGAACAATTTGAAAATGAGGGATACGATGGAATACACAACGTGGAGACATATTTTTAAGTTAGACCCAGCAAAAGAATTGTCAGATGAGGCGTTAGAACGCATTGCTGAATCTGGAACGGATGGAATTATTGTCGGTGGCTCAGATGGTGTCACATTAGACAATGTGTTGCATTTACTTGCACGTATTCGCCGTTATTCAGTCGATGTCGCGTTAGAAGTGTCGACGATCGATTCGGTAACACCAGGATTTGATTATTATTTTATTCCGACAGTACTAAATACGGATAATGAACGATATATAAAAGGACTGCATCTTGAAGCATTAGAAGCGTATGGACATTTAATGACACAAGAACAACTCATTACAGAAGGGTATTGTATTTTAAATCCTCACTGTAAAGCAGCAAAATTAACAGAAGCAAATGCCAATCTCACACTCGATGAAGTTGTTGCCCATGCGCAATTAGCCGAACATATTTTCCATTTGCCGATTTTTTATTTAGAGTATAGCGGTACATACGGAGATATTGACATTGTACGTGAAGTTGCAGAGACATTAGAGGAAACAGACTTTGTTTACGGTGGAGGCATTGACAGTGCAGAAAAAGCAGCTGAAGTTGCGCGCTATGCCGATAGTGTTGTCGTCGGGAATGTCATTTATGAAGATTTAAAAGCAGCATTACAAACAGTAAAAGCCGTTCAGAAGACGGAGAAATATTAGGAGGAAAAAAGATGAACGAAATAGCAAAACGTTTAGTTCAAGGAATGAACCCTGAACAAAAAGAAGCGGTTCAGACGACTGAAGGACCGCTTCTTATTATGGCAGGAGCCGGTTCTGGAAAAACACGTGTGCTCACACATCGTATCGCTTATTTAGTCGTTGAAAAAAATATTTACCCATCAAATATTTTAGCGATTACGTTTACGAACAAAGCAGCACGTGAAATGCGTGAACGAATTGATGGCTTACTCGGTGAAGGAACGTGCGACCGTATGTGGGTGTCGACGTTTCACTCGATGTGTGTCCGTATTTTACGCCGAGATATTGACCGTATCGGTATTTCGAAAAACTTTACGATTCTTGATACGACAGACCAGCTTACAGTCATTAAAAATATTTTAAAAGAACGTAACCTCGATCCGAAGCGCCATAATCCGCGAACGATTCTCGGTTCCATCAGTTCATTGAAAAATGACGGTGTGACGTTGAAACAGTTTGCAAAAACAGTGAGTGAAAATGATCCGTATCAACAATTCATTTTAGAAATGTACAAAGATTATACGAAAAAGTTACGTCAAAACGAGTCGCTCGATTTTGACGATCTCATTATGCAAACGATTGAGTTATTTAAACAAGTGCCAGAAGTGCTCGCTCATTACCAAGAACGTTTCCAATACATTCATGTTGACGAATACCAAGATACAAACGACGTTCAATATCAGCTCGTTCAAATGCTCGGGGCGGCTCATCGTAATGTTTGCGTTGTCGGAGACTCTGATCAATCGATTTATCGTTGGCGCGGAGCAAATATTGAAAATATTTTATCGTTTGAAAAAGATTATCCTGAAGCGAAAGTCATTTTGTTAGAGCAAAACTATCGCTCGACAGAAACGATTTTGAACGCGGCGAATGCGGTCATTCAAAACAATAAAAGTCGTTATGATAAACAACTCCGTACAGATAATCCAAAAGGAGAACCAATTCATATTTATAAAGCGAGTGACGAGAAAGAAGAAGCACGTTTCGTCGTTAATCAAATTATGGAACTTCAAAAAGAAAAAGGCTATCGTTACGGCGATTTTGCGATTTTATATCGAACGAATGCGCAATCACGTGTCATTGAAGAGCATTTCATGAAATCAAACATTAATTATACGATCGTCGGAGGGACGAAATTCTACGACCGAAAAGAGATTAAAGATTTACTGTCGTATTTACGTTTAATTTCAAATAATGATGACGATTTAGCTTTTGCGCGAGTGATTAACGAACCGAAGCGAGGGATTGGGGCAGCTTCTTTTGAAAAAATCGCGCATTACGCGTTAACACATGAACTTTCTCTTTTCCGTGCGCTACATGAAATTGAGATGATCGGTTTACCGACCCGTGCAGCAAATGCGGCGATCGAATTCCGTGATTTCATTCAACAATTAACCGATCGTCAATTGTACTTATCGGTTTCTGAAGTCGTTGAAGAAGTGTTAGAGAAGTCAGGATATGTCGATGCGTTGAAAAAAGAAAAAACGATTGAAGCCGAGAGTCGTCTCGAAAATATCCGTGAGTTTTTATCGGTAACAGATGCATTTGAAAAAGCAGCCGATCAACTCGGAGAAGATCATTCTCTCGTTTCATTTTTAACAGACCTCGCATTAGTTGCAGATATTGATCGACTCGACGAAGAAGAAGTGCAAGAAGAAGATAAAGTTGTATTAATGACGATGCACTCAGCAAAAGGTCTTGAGTTTCCTGTCGTATTCGTCATCGGGATGGAGGAAAA
>JASKZX010000154.1 GCA_030147435.1 Savagea sp.
TATGAATCAAAAGAAGCGTTACAAGAAATGACGCTCGCAGCGGAACGATTCGAGCCTGTAATGGAAGAAGAAACGAGAGAGCAATTATATGACGGATGGAAAACAGCCGTCCATGCGACAAGACAATTTAAATAAATAAAAAAACCTCTAGCGCAATGCTGGAGGTTTTTCATGACGTTTCTTTTTTGAAAAACTATGCTAAAATGAATGATTGAAAGTAGGTGAACGTGAGATGACAAAGCAAGTGATCGCAATTGTCGGACCCACTGCTTCAGGAAAAACAGATTTAAGTGTCGCGTTAGCAAAAGCGGTTCATGGAGAAATTATAAATGGTGACTCGATGCAAGTGTATCGAGAGTTAGATATCGGTACTGCAAAAATTACAGAAGAAGAAATGCAAGGAGTGCCTCATCATTACTTTGATGTTCTTGAGCCAACAGATTCTTTTTCAGTCGCTGAATATCAACGAGACGTTCGTACATATATCGATGAAATTGTATCGAGAGACAAAACACCGATTATCGTCGGAGGTACAGGACTGTACGTCCAATCAGTATTGTATGATTTTCGCTTTACAGATGAAGGGTCAGATGAAAGTGTAAGAAAGCAGTTAGAAGAAGAAGCTTCTATCGTAGGAAAAGAAGCGATGCATCAACGTTTACTTGCGGTAGATCCTAAAAGTGCGAAAGAGATTCATCCGAATAATGTAAGGCGAGTTATTCGTGCTTTAGAAATTTACGAAGTAACCGGTCAAACGAAAAGTGAAATTGATCAAAAACGAGGTCAGAAAAAGATGTATCCGTCAACGATTTTTGGGCTTTCCATGCCGAGAGAACAATTGTACGAGCGGATCAACCTTCGAGTAGATCTCATGATTCGTGACGGATTAGAAGAAGAAGTGCACGCACTTTATCAAAAAGGAATTCGGGATACTCAAGCGATGCGTGGTATCGGATATAAAGAGTGGATTCCTTATTTTGAAGGTCGTATGACGAAAGAAGAAGTTATTGAACAAATTAAGAAAAACACACGTCAATATGCAAAACGTCAATTGACGTATTTTCGAAATAAGTTAGACGTCGTCTGGTTAGATGCTAACGTTTCAATTGAAGAAAATGTTCAAAAAATCCAATCGATCTTGAATGATTAGAAAGAGGAGACAACGATGTTTTTACAACCTATTGATCCAATTTTGTTAGAACGAGCAGAAAAAGCAGAAGAAAAAGTGCAACCGTATTTTAAAAAAGCAGAAGACATCGCTTTTTATAATCAACGAAAAGTGTTAAAAGCGTTTCGTGACAATAAAGTGAGTGATTTTCATTTAACAGGAACGACAGGTTACGGTTATGATGATAGTGGTCGAGATACGTTAGAACAAGTATACGCAGACGTATTCGGGGCAGAGCGATGTCTCGTTCGAGGACAAATCGTTTCTGGAACACACGCAATTGCGATCAGTTTATTCGGTGTTCTTCGTCCAGGAGATGAATTGATGTACATTACAGGAGAGCCGTACGATACGCTCGCTTCAATTGTCGATGGGGGAGAAGAAGATACAGGCTCATTAAAAGATTATGGTATCGACTACCAACATATCGACTTATTAGAAGACGGCTCTGTCGATTTTGAAAAAGTAGAAAAGCAAATTAGTGATAAAACACGTGTCATCGGTATTCAGCGTTCGAAAGGATATTCAGATCGCCCTTCATTTACGATTGCAGAAATTGACGAGATGGTACGCCGCGTACGTCAAATGAAAGAAGACGTCATTATTTTCGTCGACAATTGTTATGGAGAATTCGTTGAAACGATGGAACCGACAGAGTTAGGTGTCGACTTAATGGCAGGGTCATTAATTAAAAACCCAGGAGGCGGACTCGTCCGTACGGGTGGTTATGTCGCAGGAAAAGAAGAACTCGTTGAGCGTTGTGCTTATCGTATGACGTCACCAGGTCTTGGAAGCGAATCAGGAGCTTCTTTAGATACATTACTTGAAATGTATCAAGGATTTTTCTTAGCCCCTCACGTCGTGAGTCAAGCGGTGAAAGGAGCGATTTTTACTTCCGCACTTTTAGAAGATTTCGGAATGACGACGACCCCGCATTATACGGCAGAACGTACAGATTTAATTCAATCGGTATCTTTTGACACACCAGAGCAAATGATCGGCTTTTGTCAAATGATTCAAGAAAACTCACCGATCAATGCCCACTACACACCTGTACCATCCTATATGCCAGGATATACAGATGATGTCATTATGGCAGCGGGTACGTTTATTCAAGGTTCAAGTATTGAACTTACTGCAGATGGTCCTATTCGACCGCCATATACTGCTTATGTTCAAGGTGGTCTCACGTATGAACATGTAAAAGCAGCCGTATTAGCATCTGTAGAAAAGTTAATGCAAGATGGAATCATTCAATAATAAAAAAGCCGGTAGTAATCATTGATTACTACCGACTTTTGAAATGTAAAGTGACTTATAATGTACGGTATACACCGACGACTTGTCCGAGAATCGAAACTTTAGGAAGTAAAATAGGTGCCATTGCGCTGTTTTCAGGCTGCAAGCGGAACATATTTTTCTCTTTGAAGAAACGTTTAACTGTCGCTTCATTATCTTCAGTCATTGCGACAACGATTTGACCATTTTCGGCAGTGTTTTGTTGCTTTACGATTACGTAATCACCGTCTAAAATGCCAGCTTCAATCATACTGTTTCCGGATACTTCGAGCATGAAAAGTTGTTCTTCAGCAGAGTCAATCGTCGCTGGAATCGGGAAATATTCTTCAATATTTTCGATTGCAGAAATCGGTTGACCTGCAGTTACTTTTCCAACAAGCGGAATGTGAACGACCGGAGTTTTCAATTCTTCGACTCCATTAGGATCTAATATTTCAATCGCACGTGGTTTCGTTGGATCTCGACGAATAAATCCTTTCGCTTCTAAGCGTGATAAATGTCCATGCACGGTGGAACTTGATGCAAGACCGACAGCTTTTGCGATTTCACGAACTGAAGGTGGATAACCTTTCATACGCACTTCATCTTTGATGAAGTCCAAAATTTCTTGCTGGCGTTTTGAGATTTTAGCCATACATAACCCTCCTTAAAATGATCCTATTTATATGGTAGGAATTATATCATTTTTTGAAAAGGTTTGCAAACAGAAGTTCGTAGTGCGAAAAGACTAAACTACATATTCATTTCTTCTAAAAAGTAAAAGGGTGAAGGATTTGTGAAAAAGAGAATGAAAAGGTTGCACTTTAGACGAACTTTAGATACGTTTTAAATAGATTAGTAGGATGGAGGAGAAAAATGTTATCACCAGATAAATTAGCTCGTATTAACGAGCTTGCACATAAAGGAAAAACAGTCGGCCTTTCAACAGAGGAAGCGGCTGAGCAAACGAAGCTTCGTAAAGAGTATTTACAGTCTTTCCGTAAATCGATGCGCGCAACGATTGAAAACGTAACGATTTTAGATGAAGAAGGTAATGATGTAACACCTGAAAAAGTTCGTGAAGCGAAAGAACGAAATAAAAATAAAGAGCAATAAGCCGAATATTGTATTTTCGAGTTTTTTTGCTTACACTTAAAGATGAAACTACTATTTGACAGATACGAAAGGATGTACGTACTTCATGACGAAACAAATTGATCAATTAGCAATTAATACAATCCGCACACTTTCGATCGATGCGATTGAAAAAGCGAACTCAGGACACCCAGGACTTCCGATGGGTGCTGCTCCTATGGCTTATACATTATGGGCAAAACATATGAATCATAACCCGAAAAACCCAAATTGGTTTAACCGCGACCGATTTGTTCTTTCAGCAGGACACGGTTCAATGCTTTTATATAGCTTGCTCCATTTAAGTGGATATGATCTTTCTATGGAAGAAATTAAAAACTTCCGCCAGTGGGGATCAGAAACTCCAGGACACCCAGAGTATGGTGACACAGTAGGAGTAGAAGCGACGACAGGTCCACTCGGTCAAGGGATCGGTATGGCTGTAGGTATGGCAATGGCAGAGAAACATTTAGCGAAAACGTATAACAAAGAAAACTTTGACGTCGTTGACCATTACACATATGCATTATGCGGAGATGGCGACTTAATGGAAGGTGTCGCAGCAGAAGCGATTTCACTTGCAGGTCATTTAGAGCTTGATAAATTAATCGTCCTTTACGATAGTAATGATATTTCACTCGACGGTGATTTAGATAAATCATTTACGGAAAACA
>JASKZX010000142.1 GCA_030147435.1 Savagea sp.
CAATATAATGTTACGAGTACATCAGCTGAGGAGTGGGTATACGAAGAACGATACGATTCAAGATGTCACTTTTTCACTCGCGCGAGGGGATATTGTCGGCATTATCGGACCAAATGGTGCGGGGAAATCGACATTGCTCGATACATTAGCGGGTTTACTTCCTCGAACGTCTGGAGACATTACATATGACGGTACGTCGCTCGATGCATTACGACCGAAAGAACGAGCGAAAATGGTCACATTACTTTCTCAACGCCTCCCTCCGTACAGGCAAACAGTGGAACAATTTCTCACGCTCGCTCGTTATGCCTATGACGACTCAAAAGAAGACGAGCAAATTATTCATCGAGCGCTCGACGTCTTTGAACTCGCGAAGTGGCGCCATCAGTCGTTAGCTTCGCTTTCAGGTGGCGAAAGACAGCGCGTCTATTTAGCGAAAACGTACGTTCAAGAAACGCCTTACCTTTTGCTCGATGAACCTGCAACATATTTAGACCTCGGCGCAGAACAAACATTGTATCGCTATTTGCAGACGTTAGCGAAAAAAGGGAAAGGGATTTTGCTCGTCTCTCATAATATTAATAGTGCCGCGATGTATTGTGATCGCCTCTTGTTGTTACAAAACGGGCGTCTTCTTACTGAAGGACGTCCGAAAGAAGTGTTAACGAACGAGCGTCTTAAAAAAGTGTTTGGTGCCGAACTTGAAACGATTGAAGTAAGTGATACGTATCAGTTCATATGGAAGGAGTGAGGAGATGTCGATTTATACGAAACGAGGAGATGACGGAGATACGTCTTTACCGAACGAGCGAATGACGAAGTTTCATCCGAAAGTTGAAGCGCTCGGGGCGATCGATGAATTAAATGCCCATATCGGTTTTGCACGTAGTCTTTGTTCAGAGCCTCATTTCCATGCACGACTTGAACAAATTCAGCAAGAATTATTTGATGTCGGGACGATCGTTGCGATGGAGTCGAATGAACCGCATGAAGGATTGCATGAAGCGACGAAAGAAATGGAGCGCCTCATCGATCAGTGGACAGAGGAGTTACCCCCTTTGCAACAATTTATTTTACCGAGCGGTACGTCGCTTAGCGCGAGTTTACATATCGCCCGCACGATCTGTCGCCGGGCGGAACGAGAAGTCGTTCGTGCGCATCATACGGCCGCACTTTCATTCCATATGCGTCAATATATGAACCGTCTTTCTGATTTTTTATTTCTATTTGCGCGAAAAGTAAATGCATTAGCCGGTCAAAAAGAAGAGATTTATGTGCGAGGAAGCGACGTTTTTCAAACGAAAAAAAGAAAGAGTAGAAAAGAGTAGTTTTTAACAAATGTTCGGCGTATAATATGACGTTAGAAAGAGGTGTTTCACGGATGAAATTGCGCTATCATCTCATCATCGTAGGCATAATCATCGCTCTCATCTATTGGCTCTACAACGATGGGCTCGGTGCGATTCCGTTTTTGCTCGCGGCTATTTATTTAGGAGTCGTCGGCTTTTTTGATTATAAAAACCTCAAAGACGAAAATAGAAATAACCTCGATAAAAGAAAATGATGGAATGAAGAAAGGACGTGTCCGACGAGATGGATATTTTACAGTTAACGAAAAAACAGCTTCAAGAAGAATCACTCATCGATATTGCGTATGCGCTTTTAACAGAAAAAGAACAGTCGATGACGGTCGTTGATTTATTAGAAGAGATTCGAAAAGTGACCGGATTTACGAAAGCGGAGATGCAAGAAAAAATTGCACAGTTTTATACAGATATGAATGTCGATGGACGTTTCCTTGCATTAGATGAAGGACAGTGGGGACTTCGTGAATGGTATCCGATCGATCAAATTAAAGAAGAAACGGCTCCAGTCGTAAAAACACATGAAGACGATGAAGATTTCGGTTTAGATGAATTAGAAGAACTCGATGAAGAACTCGAAGACGATGAATTGTTAGAAGACGACGAAACAGAAGAAGATATCGTCGAAGGTGAAGACGAAGACGATTTCGACGATTATGATGAAGACGACTTTGATTTACCAGATGAAGAATTTGAAGATGTTGAATAAATGGACACTATTTTGATTGTACTTGACTTCAATCAATGAACGATTTAAGATTTGATTGGGCCTAAAAATTAAAAGGCACATGAAAACGTGTAATAGCGCTCCAATGTTGTAGTTTATTCTACAGCCGTGGAGCGCTTTTTTCTTTGATAGGTAAGTGACGTAATTTGTAGAGATGAATGGAGGAACTACGTAGTCATGACGAAATATATTTTTGTTACCGGTGGTGTCGTATCATCACTCGGAAAAGGAATTAATGCTGCCTCACTCGGCCGCTTATTAAAAAATAGAGGATTAAATGTAACGATTCAAAAGTTCGACCCTTACATTAATATCGACCCAGGTACGATGAGTCCTTATCAACACGGTGAAGTGTTCGTCACAAAAGACGGCGCGGAAACAGATTTAGATTTAGGGCATTATGAACGTTTTATCGATATTGAGTTAAATAAATATTCGAACGTAACGATGGGGAAAGTGTACTCACGTGTATTGAAAAAAGAACGTCAAGGAGAATATAACGGAGCGACAGTGCAAGTCATTCCTCACGTAACGAATGAGATCAAAGAACTCATTCAACGAGCAGGGCGCGAAATGAATGCAGATGTCGTTATTACAGAGATCGGCGGAAGTGTCGGAGACATTGAGTCACTCCCTTACTTAGAGGCTTTACGCCAGATGAAAACAGATTTGCCGAATAATGATGTCATGTATATTCATAACACATTAATTCCGTATTTAAGCGCAGCGGGAGAAATGAAAACGAAACCGACACAACATAGTGTAAAAGAGCTTCGTAGTCTCGGTATTCAACCGAATATGATTGTGACACGTAGTGAATATCCAGTGCCACAAGAGATGAAAGATAAAATTGCGCTTTTCTGTAATATTCGTCCGACAGAAGTTATTGAAGCGCTCGATGCGGAAACACTTTACGAAGTACCGCTCAACCTTCATGCACAACAGATGGATAAACTCGTCGTTGATTTCCTCGGACTTGAAACGCATGAGCCGGATTTAACAGAGATTCAAGATCTCGTAAAACTCGTGAAATCACTCGATAAAGAAGTGACGATCGGACTCGTCGGTAAATACGTCGAACTTCCAGATGCGTACATTTCAGTCGTTGAAGCATTAAG
>JASKZX010000173.1 GCA_030147435.1 Savagea sp.
AATGGAACGACCGGATGACGGGCGATATGGAAGCGCTCGGTTATTCTCTCGTGTTGCGCCATTATGCATCATTATTAAATAAATAAATGGATGAACACGGCAAGCGAACGTACAATCGCTTGCCGTTTTTTATTTGTTATACATAAAATTCAAAAATCATGTTAATATAAGGAAAGTTTTATAATAAAAGTAAAAAAGATGAAGGGAGAACTGAATGACTCAACAACGTGAGCAAACTTTAAAAAAGAGTTATTATCATCGAGATTTAACTGTTGCTTATCAAAAGTTGATTTCTCGTATTGATGGGACACGTAGAATGCGTTTTTCGATGGCGACACGTTTAAGAAAAGAGCATGCTTGGCGACAAAACTTACTGCTTTATAGCAATATATTAGTCATTGTTGCTTCGATTGTTACGATGTATCAATACTATGTAGAGGAAACGCCGATAGCTTCTCATTTAATTTTAGCAGCTTCCATTTCTTTATCTTTATATTCGACACATATGGCAGGAGCAAAACGGTTGGAGACCGCTTTAATGATGGAGCAAAATGGAAATGCTTTAACCGCAATATTAAGCGATGTTCGTTTAGGTCAGATGAGTGTAAGAACAGAAGAAGAGCATTTAGTTGAACTAAGACGATTAACGCAACGATATGAATCGACTATCGACAATGTGCAAAATCACGATGATTTAGATATGATGATCGTTTATAGCAAAAGTTCGTCGTATCCTTATTTGATTGAAGTGTATGCAACTACTTTATCGAAGGGGCAACAGCCTTCTTCAAATGAGATAGAAGAGAAAGTTGAGAAAAAAGAAGGTAATAGAAATTCGTTGAAAGATGAGTTTCGTAAACATATTCAACGATATAAAATAGGAGAGGGCTTGTTAAAGTATACGATGTACATATTGACGACAGCACTCACTTGTATTCTCATTTTTTATCCATTTTTCTGAAGGAAGATTATTGTGAAAAAGCCACCCATTTCTAAGGAGTTTTAGAATGAGTGGCTTTTTCTTATTTCGTTACTTCGTCTAAAAATGTCGTTACTTGTTCTGCAGATTTTGCATGCGCACTATGTAAGTGCTCAAGTTTTTCACCGTTTTTGAAAATAAGTAAGCTCGGAATGCCGCGCACTTCATATTTTTGTGCAAGGTCCATGAGCTCGTCGCGGTCTGCTTCGTACCAGTCGTACATGTCATATTTTTCAACGATTGGATCGATGAACGTATTCATGCGTACGCAGTCTGGGCACCAACCTGCAGTGAATTTCACTAATGCTGGTTTTTCGTTGTTAATGACTTCGTTAAATTGTTCAACAGTCGTAATTTTTTTCATTCTTATCACCTCTTGCTTAGTGTACACGAGGAATCGAATAGAAAAAAGCCTGAAAGTGCGATAAATTGTGCTATGATACAGAAGAAAATAAAAGGAGGAAAAAGAGTGGAACTTACATATTATACATATCCGACGTGTTCGACATGTCGCAAGGCAAAGAAATGGTTAGAAATGAAGGGACATACGTTAAAAGAGGTGCATCTCGTCAATGAAACACCGACAGCAGAGGAACTCCGTGACTTGATCAAACGTTCAGGTTTACCGATAAAAAGTTTCTTCAATACTCGAGGAAAGAAATATCGCGAACTCGGTTTAAAAGAGAAGTATGATACGTTAACAGATGAAGAACGTTTAGAATTACTCGCATCAGATGGCATGTTAATTAAACGTCCAATTGTTGCATCACCAACGACTGTGACGGTTGGATTTAAAGAGCCAGAGTTTGAAGTGATTTGGGGTTAAAATCGTAATAAATCGTAGCGCTTTCTTGTATTTGGATAGTAGTTATGGCAATATGGAAGTAATTGAAAACTAGGAGGGTCCTCATGAGCATACCAACAAATTTACTTTACTCAAAAGACCATGAATGGGTAGAAAAAGAAAACAATCAATATCGTATTGGAATGACGACATTCGCTCAAGAAGAGCTTGGAGATATCGTTTTCGTTGAGTTACCAGAAGTCGGTGACGAAGTGAAAGCAGGCGAGCCATTCGGTAGCGTCGAATCTGTAAAAACAGTTTCTGAATTGTATTCACCAATCGCAGGTAAAATTGTCGAAGTGAATGAAGCGTTAGAAGATGCGCCAGAACTCGTTAATGAATCTCCATTTGAAAAAGCGTGGATGATCGTCGTTGAATCAGACGAAGAGCCGAAAGCGTTATTGTCACCAGAACAGTACGAAAAATTAACGGCTGGTTTATAATTTCAGATAAACTAAAAGCGTAATGGAAAATTTCCGTTGCGCTTTTTTTCATAAAGTTTCTAATTCCGCATAATTTTGTCCTTTTCATGAATTTTGTCCTTTTTAGAAAGACATTTGTCTTTTTCTATTGACGAATGAAGGGAGGAGCTTCATCATAGATAAAGTAATCGTTGTTGAAGGTAAAAATGATAAACGTGTGATTGAGCTCGTTTTAGGAGAACACGCACTCGTTTTATGTACATTCGGAACGATGAGTGAGTACGATTTGGAACAATTATTGCTTCCTTATGAAGGGAATGCATTATTTACATTTTTCGACCGAGATGATACAGGCGATCGGTTACGTGAGCAAACGGATGACTTGTTGTTTGAAGCCACTCATTTACACGTGCCAGAGCCGTTCGTTGAGGTGGAGCGATTACCATTAATGTATGTACGAGGGATTTTAGAAGAAGCCGGCATACAGACGAGAGGAGGCGGGAAAAAGTGGCCAATCAAGACTGGACGTTAGAAGAATGGGAAACGTCATTACAACAAGATCAAGTTTCAGCACTCTATTTATATGCACCGATGTGTGGAACGTGTCAAGTCGCATCACAAATGGTCGGACTTGTCCGCCAAATGTTACCGGATGTGCCGATCGGTGAGGCAGATTTAAATTATTTGCCTGAACTGGCAGAGAAGTATGAAATTGAGAGTGTACCTTGTTTACTCATTCAAAAAGATGGTGTATTGCAACATAAGATTTATGCTTTTCGAAATGTCGCTCATTTATTAGAGCACTTCATTGAAAGTTAGGAGATTTTATTTATGCGGAAATTAGGACTTATATGGAAAATTTTAATTGCGATTGGTTTAGCAGTCGTCATTGGTTCGACACTACCATTAATTAGTGAAAAGGGAACGGTCGGACTCGTTCGATTGATGGCAACATTTAACGATATTTTTGGTGGGTTTTTAAACTTCGTCGTCCCACTCATTATTTTAGGATTTATCGCACCAGGGATTGCGAAACTCGGAAAAGGTTCAGGGAAAATGCTCGGGATTGCGACAATTTTTGCATATACGTCGACAGTGTTTGCAGGAATTATGGCGTATTTTGTCGCATCAAACTTACTTCCAAAAATTATGGGTAATGTTGATACGAGTGTCGTCGGAGAAGGACGCGCACCGTTAGAAGGTTTATTAGAGTTAGAAATTGAACCGATCATGGGTGTATTAACAGCGCTCGTTCTTGCCTTTTTACTCGGTATCGGAATGGCAGCGATTGAAAGCAAAACGATGTATTATTTCTTCGATGAATTGCAAAAGATTGTAGAAAAAGTCATTACGTATGCGATTATCCCGTTACTTCCATTACATATTTTCGGGATTTTCTTAAACCTTACGCATAGTGGTCAAGCGGCGAAAATTTTATCTGTTTTCGCACTCGTCTTCGTGATGATTATCGTTTTACACCTCGTCTTATTAACGATTCAATATACGACAGCAGGTGCGATGTCAAAGCGAAATCCAATTCAATTGATGAAGACGATGGCACCGGCATATTTTACAGCGCTCGGAACGCAGTCATCTGCAGCAGCAATTCCAGTGACGCTTCAACAAGCGCGTAAAACAGGTGCATCGGAACGTGTGACGAACTTTACGATTCCGTTGTTTGCGAATATCCATTTATCAGGTAGTACGATTACGATCGTCTCTTGTTCGATCGGTGTTTTATTATTAAATGGGATGGATGTAAACTTCGCTTTATACTTACCATTTATTTTAATGCTCGGTGTGACAATGATCGCAGCACCTGGAGTTCCAGGAGGAGCAGTCGTTGCAGCGACAGGACTTCTTGCGTCAATGCTCGGCTTTAGCCAAGAGATGGTCGCGTTAATGATCGCTCTTTATATGGCACAAGATAGTTTCGGAACAGCAACAAACGTAACAGGAGACGGTGCTCTCGCGGTTATGGT
>JASKZX010000003.1 GCA_030147435.1 Savagea sp.
GCGTCATCGATAATTTGACGACGAACGCATTGAAGTATTCATTAGAAGGTACACGCATTTATATGACACTCGAAGATAAAGGAGCCGCATTTGAGTGGTCGGTGAAAAACGTATCAAAGTATGAGCTCGACCAAAATGTCGAAGAACTCGTCGAACGTTTCAAACGAGCAGACGAAGCTCGACACTCTGAAGGGTCAGGTCTCGGCCTAGCGATTGCGACGTCGATTGTCGACCTACACGGAGGGAACTTACAACTCGAAGTAGATGGTGATTTATTTAAAGTCGTCGTACGTATACCGAAGGCGTAAATAATTAAAGGAACTAGGGCAAAACAAAAAATTCATTATCCAGATATTTTTAAATGGTATTAGGCTTTATTTTTGTGTGAAATCTCTAACACATGCTATAGAAATTTAAAAGACACTTGAATGTTTAAACATTCAAGTGTCTTTTATTCGTTAGAGTGTGTTTTATTCGTGTTTTAAGTGAAGTCTTTAAGAAGAAAATATGTCTTATCTGTGTCTAAAAAGTGTCTATTTTTTATCGTATCGTTTGACTTCAAAAAAATGCATTGTTATTATTCGAATTGTACGATAATTTTATAAAAATTTTGGAGGAATTTATGTGGAGAAAGATTTCCGAAGTTTATTTGATAGATGGTCTGTTCATTATGATGAAACAGTAAGTGGTCATAATGAAGAATATGCGAAAGTATTTGAACATTACGCATTAATTTTAGAAGAAGTAGCTCAGCGAGCGATTAGTCCAGTGTTAGAATTTGGGGTAGGAACAGGTAATTTAACAGAAAAGTTAGTTGCTCATCATGAAGTTGTTTACGGAATAGAACCTTCCGAAAGAATGCGTGCGATTGCTAAAGATAAGTTACCTCAAGTAACAATAAAAGATGGACATTTTTTAAATTATAGATTGGAAGAAAACGTTCAATCGATTGTTAGTACGTATGCCTTTCATCATTTGACAGATCAAGAGAAGTTTCAAGCAATTCAACAGTTTAACGAAGTATTACCATACGGTGGAAAGGTTGTATTTGCAGATACAGTTTTTATTAATGAAGAAGCAAAAGAAGAACGAAAAAAGTGGGCAGTGGAGCAAGGGTATGATGCGTTACTCCATGACTTGAATACAGAGTTTTATTCAACAATACCTATGTTTCAAGAATTTTTTGAAAACACAGATTTTTTTGTAGAGTATGAACAGTTGAATGAGTTTGTTTGGCTAATTGAAGCGAAGAAGGAGAAAATGAAATGACAAAAATGAATGTTGAAAGTTTTAATTTAGATCACACAAAAGTTAAAGCACCTTATGTACGTTTAGCAGGAGTAGTTGAAGGAACACATGGAGATAAAGTATACAAGTACGATTTACGTTTCAAACAACCGAACAAGGAACATATGGAGATGCCAGCGATTCACTCTTTAGAACATTTGATGGCAGAACTTAGTCGTAATCATGCAACACATATTGTTGATATTAGTCCAATGGGGTGCCAAACAGGTTATTATTTATCTGTATTGAATGATGATTCATTAGACAATATTTATACATTGCTCGAAAAAACATTACAAGATGTACTTGAAGCAGAGGAAGTACCCGCATGTAATGAAGTGCAATGTGGATGGGCAGCAAGTCATAGCTTAAAAGGGGCGAAACAGCTAGCGCAAGAGATGTTGGCAGCACGTAATGAATGGTCAATCGTTTTTAATTCGTAAAAGGAGATGAAAGGATTGAGAGTTGTTCAATCTGTAACTGAATTGATTGGGAATACAGCAATGATCGATTTAACTCCAGAGACATTATTGGGGCACTCTCGACTTTTAGCAAAGTTAGAGATTGAAAATATTGGTGGGAGTGTAAAAGACCGTCTCGGTATGCACTTAGTAGAACGTGCTTTAGCTACAGGGAAGCTCTTACCTAATGGAATAATTATTGAACCGACAGCAGGAAATACAGGTTTAGGTTTAGCGATTGCTGCGCAACATTATCAAGTTTCATTAATAGTTGTCGTTCCTGAAAGATTTAGTGAAGAAAAACAACATTTAATGAAGGCGCTTGGAGCAACTGTAATTACAACACGAGAAGAAGATGGAATGGATGGAGCTATTAAAAAAGCACGAGCACTCACGAGAGAACTGCCGAATAGTTATATGCCGAATCAATTTGAAAACGATTGGAATCCAGAAGCGTATAAATTTCTCGCACAAGAGATGATGCACCAAGTAGGACAGCAGATTGATGAAATAGTTATAGGTGCTGGTTCGGGAGGAACTTTTGAGGGAGTCTTACGAGAATGTTGCAAACAATACCCATCAGTAAAGGGGATTCTCGTTCAACCAGAAGGAGCGAAACTCGTCGGTGAAGAACAACAATATAAGATTGAAGGGATAGGTATGGATGCTTACTCACCTTTTATGACAAAGTCCTTTGTTTCATCGATTGAGATAGTTTCAGATCAAGAAGCATTTTATATGGCACAGAAGCTTGCAAGAGAAAAAGCACTCTTAGTCGGAAGTTCTTCAGGTGCTGCAATGGTAGCAGCTTTACGCCGTCTTCGACAGGCAGAGAACGAAGGGGTTCATCGCACAATTGTTACATTATTTCCAGATCGAGCAGAGCGCTATTTTCAAACACAATTATTCCAATGAAAGGTGAATTGACAAAGATGAAATTAAAAACAGCATTGCTACATCAAGGACGTTCCATAGATGATGCTACAGGTGCGCTTTCGATACCCATTTCGCAAGCGAGCACATTTCAACAAAGAAAAGTTGGTGACTTTGTTTATGAGTATGCGCGCACAGGCAATCCAACGAGAGAAGCATTAGAGCTATTGATTCGTGATGTTGAACAAGGAGATAGAGGATTCGCATTTGCTTCCGGTATGGCGGCTATTTCAACAGTGATGGATTTATTTTCAGCAGGCGATCATCTGATTATTACGAGTGATGTATATGGCGGTACTTATCGATTATTTACACAAGTGTTAGCAAAACGTCAAATTGCCGTTGATTTTGTTGATACATCTAACGAAGAAAATGTAGAAAGAGCTATTACACCACAGACAAAAGCATTGTTTATTGAAACGCCTACAAACCCTTTATTAAATATTACGTCCATTCAGACGATGAGTAAGTTAGCGAAAGAGTACGATTTGTTATTAATTGTGGATAATACATTTAGCACACCTTATTGGCAAAATCCAATTGTTCAAGGAGCAGATATTGTCGTACATAGTGCGACAAAATATTTAGGTGGACATAGTGATGTTGTGGCAGGACTAGTAGTAACTGGTCGTCCATCATTAAGTGAACAAATTGCTTTTTTACAAAATAGCACAGGTGCAGTATTAGCACCTCATGATAGTTGGCTCGTTCAAAGAGGAATGAAAACATTAGGACTACGAATGGAAGCAATTGAAAAGAATGCTCGTGAGATTGCTCATTATTTAAGCACACGTTCTGAAGTCGAGGAAGTGTATTATCCTAATCGTTTAGAGTCTTCGCTACGTAAGATTCATGAATCTCAAGCACGTGGGTATGGTGGGATGATTTCATTTCGTCTCCCTCACCGAGAAGCTGCTCATCAGTTTGTAGAGAATGTTCATTATTTTACATTGGCAGAGAGTTTAGGGGCAGTGGAAAGTTTAGTTTCTATTCCGGCAGAGATGACACACGCTTCGATCCCTCGTGAACGACGACTAACATTAGGGATTACAGATGGACTCGTTCGTTTGTCTGTGGGGATTGAACATATTGATGATTTATTAAAAGATATTTCTCAAGCACTCGATCATGTTCGGTTAATGTTATAAATAAAAAGAGGTTGGGGAAAAAGAGATTTTAAATAACGAAAGACACTTGAATGATTAAATGTTCAAGTGTCTTTTCACATTCTTATAATATATGGCAAGATTAACATATCATTCTTTCAGATTTACGGACGCTTGTTGAAGAGCGAGCCCGCAGCAAGCTTGTAAATCCGAAAGAGTTGTTCAAAAGCATAAAACTCAGTACCTTCTTGCTTAAAAACAAATGGATACTGAGTTTTACTTTGCTAGGTTTTGTCCCAGCCTCTTTTATTATTTTTCGATATAGTCGATCAATTCGTTCAAGAGGTCGATGACGTTGTTTGATGCGTCTTCAATATCGCGTAATGCACGTTCTGCTTCTTCCATGTTGCCTGCGTGGAATTCTTCGGCAGCTTTTACAGCTAAGTC
>JASKZX010000010.1 GCA_030147435.1 Savagea sp.
AAACAACAGTATAATTCCTACAATTCTTTTCACATCGTCTACCCTCTCTACAATATACTAGTTCAAAACTAACGAAATTCGAGAGATTGTTCAAGTGCTGAACTACTTATCTTTCGTCAAATTAACGAAACCAGCCTTTTTCCTTTGAGTGAACGATTGCTTCAATTCGATTGCCTACATCTAATTTATCTAAAATAGTTGAAATGTAATTTCGAACCGTTCCTGGCGCTAAATACAATTCTCCAGCAATTTCTTTCGTCGTTTTTCCTTCTGCAACGAGACGGAGTACTTCTGTTTCTCGGTCCGTTAAAGGGTTCTCTTCTACTTCATCATACGCTAAATCGACAAGTTCCGGCGCATACATTTTTCGTCCGTTCATAATCGCTCGAATCGCATCTGCTAATTCTTCAATCGGACTATCTTTTAACAAATAGCCGGCAACTTTCGCTTTGCGCGCACGGCTAAAATAACCGGCACGTGCAAAAGTCGTTACGATAATTACTTTGCATTCATCATCTTTTAATACTTCAGCTGCATCAAGTCCAGTCATAACAGGCATCTCAATATCCATTAAGCAAATATCAGGTGAAAGCTCTCGTACAAGCTCAACTGCTTCTTCCCCATTTTTCGCTTGCCCGACAACTTCCATATCATCTTCCATATTTAATAATGTACTCATTGCTCCGAGCATCATTCCTTGATCTTCTGCAATAACGATTCGTATCATTCGACATCCTCCTTTTGATGCGTAATTACATTCGGCACACGCAATAATAAACAAACTCCTTGCGCATCTTGAATATGGGGGTTTTCACTTAACTCAAAATGACCGTTTAAAAACTCTACGCGCTCTTGTATTCCTTGTAATCCTGAACCGTTCCATTCGTAATGTTCAGGTAACCCAATCCCATCATCACAAATATGAACGATTAACTCTTTCGGTTGTTGATCAAAGTGTATCCAACAGTTCGATGCTTCACTATGTTTCACTACATTCGTAACAGCTTCTTTTAAACACATACTGACGACATTTTCTGTAATTGACGGCAACTTTTTAATCACTGCATCGCCTTCAATATGAGCGGTAATATTTGCAGCATCGAGCATTTGTTGTACTCTCGGTAACTCTTCATTTAACTTAATCGCACGCATACCTGCAACAAGCTCTCGCACTTCTTGTAAAGCGACACGTGATGTTTTCCGAATATCTCGTAACTCTTTTTTAGCCGCTTCTGTATCGCGGTCTACATATCGAATCGCTAGCTCACTCTTTAAACCGATCATCGATAATTTTTGACCGAGCGTATCATGTAAATCGCGAGCAATACGCTCTCTTTCAGCAACGACGTGTAAAGCAGAAATTTGTTCGCGCGCGTCTTCTAATTGTCCTTCTAAATTTGCACGTTTATTTCGATAATACAAATTAAATGGCAAAAGAATCGTTCCAATAATCGCGACGATAACAAATGGTAATTGTGGTAAAAATAATTCTAAGTCAATAAACATCCCGATACCGACTGTAATGATCGTAACCGCTATATGAATACCATATAAAATATAAAAACCGACAGGCTGACGAATCGTCCCGATGAAAAACGCAATAAATAATGATAAATAGACATATCCAAAAACGAGTGTCATCAATGCATGGATAATCATTTCAAAACTTATCCACATATAAATAAACCCAGGTCGTGCTTTTCGTGAAAAATAATACGATAAGAAAAATAAAATCATCGCACCAAGACCGAGTGTAATTTCAAACGGAGACGATGAACGGAAAATAAAGAAGAACGGTAGTACACTGAAAATGATCCATACATACACACTTAAAAATGGACTCGTCGGAAAAATTTGATACCATTTCTCTTGCAATAAAATCGCCTCCTACTTCTTTCTATTATACCTTCTTTTTTTGAAAGTTATCCACAAAGAGAAAGCGAGCCCTTAAAAAAGGACTCGCTCGATTATCAACTATTACGATGTGACACGTCTTTTTTCATCGGCAATGAGTGGAGCAACATCGCGAAATGTAACGAAACGTTGCTCTTCTGCATCATATAACTTATATTTGATCGTTTCTAAGCTCGTTTTTAATGTGAGAGTTGTCGCTTCTTGTAAAGGTTTGACATTTTCATGAGCTTCTTCGAGTCGATAATTTGGCACACGTGGTGCTAAATGATGCACGTGGTGAAAGCCGATATTTCCTGTTAACCATTGAAGTACTTTTGGGAGTTTGTAATATGAGCTTCCTTCAACAGCTGCTTGGACATAATTCCAATCCTCTTTATGTTCGAAATAAGAATCTTCGAACGTATGTTGAATATAGAAAAGCCAAATTCCGAGGGAGGCTGCGACAAAAATGATCGTTCCTTGAATGACAACAAATGGTTGCCAACCGATCCATAACATCATTCCGATTGAAATGAGCGCAATCATGAGTGAAGTAAAGTGCGTATTCAAGCGTTCTTTCAGACGAGCACCTTTACGGTTCAAACGGTTCGAGAAAAAGACTAAATAGAAAGGTCCGATACCGAACATCACAAGTGGGTTGCGATAAAATCGGTAAATGAATCGTTCCCATTTAGAGGCATTGACGTATTCTTCAACTGTCATCACCCAAATGTCTCCTGTTCCTCGTTTGTCTAAGTTAGAACTCGTCGCATGATGGGTAATATGCTCTCGTCTCCATTGTTCATAAGGGAAAAAGGTTAAAATCCCTGTAATATTTCCGATTAAATCATTCGCCCATTTTTTCTTGAAAAATGAGCCATGGGTTGCATCGTGGAAAATGATAAATGTACGTACCATAAATCCAGCAGCAATTACGGCAAAAGGAAGTGATAATAATGGGTGAACGAGATAGCTCTGATACGCAAGAAACCAAAGAAAGAAAAATGGCGGGATCGTATTTATAATTTGTCCAATACTGTGCCACGTGTCTGATTTTGCATAAGGAGCTACTTGCTTATGAAGTTGCTTCGTTTTTTCTTTACTCATGTGAACCTCTCCTCGTTTTTTTCTTTGTAACTATATCTTATCGAGCATTCACGTTTGACAGTAGACGCAATTGTCATGACTTTCATATGATAAATGTCATGTTCGTCACAAATTGGTAAAAAAGAGCAAAAAGGGAAACGTTTTCATAAGTATGTCTAGGTGATTCGAAGGAATTTTTTTGTTACTATAAGATTTAGATGAAGATTTTACGAAAAAGACTACTTTCATGGAGGAGCATTTATTCGATGTCTATTTATGAAGAACGACTTGCACAACTTACAGAACATTTAAAATTACACGGTTACCGTGGTGTCATGATTCACGATCCAGCGAACATCTTTTATTACACAGGATTCAACTCAGACCCTCACGAACGTTTCATGGCACTTTTTATCGATGTCGTGAAAAATGAGCGCGCATTTTTCGTTCCAGCACTCGATAAAGATGCAGCGGAAGAAGCTTCACTCATTCGTCCGATTGTCCCTATTTCAGACGAACAACTCCCTTTCGACGTTGTCAAAGAGACACTCCCCCGTCTTTCAGGCAAATTCGGTATCGAATACCGTGCAGTAAATGTCGAACGTTTTCACTTATTAACAGAAACTTATCCACAACTTGAACTAACGAATATTCAACCGTTCATTAATGAAGCGCGTATGCAAAAGAGTCCTGAAGAAATCGAAGCGTTAAAAGAAGCATTGCGTATTATCGAAAAAGTATTAGAAGATGGGATTCAAAAAGTACGTATCGGCATGACTGAATCAGAACTTGTCGGCGAACTCGAACAACTCATGCGTGTTCACGGTGCAGACGGTCCTTCATTTTCAACGATCGTGTTATCAGGGCCGAAATCAGCATTACCCCACGGCTCACCAGGAGATCGCGCATTCCAAAAAGGCGACTACTTACTCATCGACTTCGGCGTCATAAAAAACGGATATTGTTCAGACATTACACGTACATTCATTATCGGTGAAGCGAGCGAGCGTCAACGTGAAATTTATGAAACGGTCCAACGTTCGAACGAAGCAGGCATGAAAGCTGTAGAAGCTCGTGCACGTTACCAAACATTTGACGATGCCGCACGTAACGTTATTGAAGAAGCAGGATACGGAGAATATTTCAATAACCGTGTCGGTCACGGAATCGGTATCGAATTACATGAAGAGCCTTCTGTTCATGCAAATAACGATGACCGTGCAAAAGTAGGCAATGTATTTACGATCGAACCGGGGATTTACATTCCTGGCGAAGGTGGCGTACGTATTGAAGATACAGTCGCTGTAGACAAAGATGGTAATGTTGAAGTATTATCAAGTTTCCCACGCGACTTACAAATTATCGGCAATTAAAATAAAAGTGCTTGAGCAATTTTCGCTCAAGCACTTTTTCATTGAAAAATAACCGGCGTCGTCACACTTAACATTTTTGCTGGAAATCGGGTCGTATTCGCCCATTCATGTTCGAGTCGAGATGGAAAATGCATCGCTTCTCCTTCACCGATAACATATTCTTTTTCAGCAATTGTAAATGTCACTTCCCCTTTAATGACGTAATACCACTCTTCCCCATCGTGATTATACGTTCTGTCATGAAACCCTGGTGGCAATGTAATTTGCATCGGTTCTAACTTCCGATTACTAAACTGGCCCGCTAAACGAACATATTGCGGATCGCCCCCACGCATCCGAACAATTTGTTGCTCTTCTTTTCGAACCGCATAACGAATGTCTTTATCGTCTGGTTCAAAAAAGTACGTAATAGGAACACCTAGAGCTTCTGCAATTTTATTCAATGATGATACAGATAAAGATGATGCTCCGCGTTCTACTTGTGAAATAAAACTTAGTGATAACCCTGTACGTGCGCTGACATCCTTCAGTGTAAACCCTTGTCCGACACGCAATTGTTTAATACGTTCATGCAAATCTTCCATAAGCTTCCCTCATTTTTTCTATTCTTCAATATGATTGAATATATCACAAATATTCAGAAAAGAAAATATATATTCGGAATTATCTGTAATTTTACACTTTTTTTCTCTTTTTTGTTTCTCTTTCTTTTTGTTATAAT
>JASKZX010000037.1 GCA_030147435.1 Savagea sp.
CTTGAGATGCTTTCTGTTAATTGTTTTGATTCTTCTTTTGATAAATAATCTGTATACGGATCGTCCAATGCATCGACCATACCATTTACAGCACCTTCAATTAAATCTTCTTCTTTAAATTCACTAAAGTAATTCGCTTGTAACTCATCATAAACGTCGTAAAGTTTTTTAAACTCTTGTCGGTCTGTTTGAGGACTCACGACGTCAACTACTTTATCTTCGCCCATTGTCAACGCAAAAAACGTGACAATCGCTGTTACGATGACGAGACCGAATATGAGCATCGTAAAAGGAAAAAGTTTCATTCGCACATGCGTCTTCGCAGGCGGCGTTGGCTTTTTCTCTTGGTCTTCTTTATTCATGTTGTCCCTTCCTTTCATTTCACTACGCTAGGAAAAGACGGTCAAAAGTGAATACTTTCGACAGCCTACCGCTTAAGAAATAGCTGTTTCTAACGCAATTTCAATCATTTCATTAAATGTCGTTTGACGTTCTTCTGCTGATGTCGCTTCTCCCGTCATAATATGATCACTGACAGTTAAAATAGAAAGTGCACGTTTTCCGTATTTCGCTGCAAGTAAGTAGAGTGCAGCTGTTTCCATCTCAACGCCGAGAACACCGTAACGTGCAAGTTCCTCATGAGGCGCTTTTTCGTTATAGAAAAAGTCTTCCGTATAAATATTTCCTACTTTTACCGATAACTCTTTTTCGCATGCTTTCGTATAAGCTGTATGCAACAATTCAAAATCTGCAGTCGGTGCAAACGAAACGTTCGGGAAAAAGTTATCGATGATCGATGAATTCGTCGAAGCACTTTGGCCAATTAAAACGTCGCGTAATTGAACGTCGCTTCGTACAGCACCACATGTGCCGACACGAATTAACTTTTCTACACCGTACTCTTCCATTAATTCAGTAATATAAATCGATATCGACGGTACACCCATGCCTGTTCCTTGCACAGATACACGTTTTCCTTTATACGTTCCTGTATAACCGAGCATATTACGTACGCCGTTATATTGAACGACATCGTCTAAATATGTTTCTGCGATATGTTTTGCTCGAAGTGGATCTCCTGGTAATAAGACGACTTCAGCAATATCACCTTGTTTTGCTTCAATATGTACACTCATGAAAAAACCTCCCGTAGCAATATTCTATCCTTAAAGATACAACGGAACTTATAGAAATGCAATGACCGGGCTAATATACCCGGTCGAGACGATCATCGTACAATCGATACATTTCATCAAAAACGGTCGCATCTAAACGAGCATCGATCGATTCTTCAACGTAACGTGACAGTTCATCAAACTCTTTTTCTTGTCGTGGAAATAACGTATCTTCTAACATTCCTTCTACAAATTCTCCAAAAGGACTTTTTTCATCTCGATATCGGAGAGCAAACTTAAAAAATGTCGGGCGCATGTCATTCCTCCTCTTCAAACAATACGAGATAACGTTCATATCCTTCTTCTTTTAACCGCTCTTTCGGAATGAATCGTAATGCCGCTGAATTAATGCAATATCGAAGTCCGCCTTCCTCTTTAGGACCGTCTGTAAACACATGACCTAAATGGTTATTAGCTGTCGCACTTCGCACTTCTATGCGACGCATCCCGTAACTATCATCAAAATGCTCTGTAATTTCATACGCATCAATCGGACGTGTAAAACTCGGCCACCCGCACCCTGCATCGTATTTATCACGCGATGAAAACAGCGGCTTTCCTGAAACGATATCTACATAAATACCGTCTTCAAAGTGAGCGTCGTATTCATTTTGAAATGGCGGTTCGGTTCCGTCTTCTTTTGTCACATAATATTGCATCGGTGTCAGACGACGTTTTAATTCTTCTTCTGTTTCATCTTTCCAATGTTTTTCTATGAAAGCGACACGACCTGAAGCTTGTGCGTAGCGATTGTAATGCGCACTGTTTTTCTTATAATAATCTTGATGGTGCTCTTCTGCTTCATAAAATGGTTTCGCTTTTAAAATGTCTACAACGACTGGTGCATCGAACTTTCCACTTGCATCTAACGCTTCTTTTTGTGCCGTTGCTATTTGTCGCTGTTCTTCTGAGTGATAAAAAATCGCTGGCGCATACGACTCTCCGCGGTCGAAAAATTGTCCGCCATTATCGGTCGGATCAATTTGAGTGAAGTAGATTGCTACGAGTTCGTCATACGTAATCACATCCGGATCAAATGTAATTTGCACCGCTTCCCGATGTCCTGTTGTATTCGTACAAACGAGTTCGTACGTCGGATTCGGTACGTCGCCCCCAGTATAACCAGAGATTACTTCTTCTACACCATCATATTGATGAAATGGCTTCACCATACACCAAAAACAACCACCTGCAAACGTTGCAATCTCCATCTTATTCCTCCTCATCAATAATTAAATCAAAACTCACTTCATCTTTCGGCAAATCAATCGTCGTAAATGCGATTCGAAAGGCATTACCTTTTGTCATCTCTTGCATATCGACATGTAATTCACTTTCTTTCGGGCGCACTTTTACACCTTTTGGCAATGCGCTCGAACGTGATAAAAATTGTAAAATCGTCTGTGGAGGTAATGATAAGTTTCCTGCCTTTACCTCGCTCAATTGTAATAACACATCACCATTTTCTAATGCTTCAGCGTCAAAATAAAGTTCTGTCGACACAGTTGCTGAAAATACGGGTAACTCTAACATCGTACGAATTTTTCCATCTTCTAATTGAAGAGTAATCGGAATATCTATTTTTCCATCTTCATACTGTTCTCTTAACGTTTTATTCCCCATCGCAATAAAATCATTCGCTTCTCCTTTTACGTGAAACGATGCATCTTTTTCTGTCACTTCATTCGGTGTTAACTCAAGATCAGGAGAGGCAAGTGGACGTATTGCTAAAAAAATGCTGCCGACTCCTAATAAAACGATGACGAGTAACACGAAGAAGCTCACTTTCCATTTATTCATCAAAAACCTCCTTTAACTTTTGTTGTACTTCATGATAAAACCGATCGGCAATCACTTCATACCCGATACCGTTCGGATGAAAATAGTCTGTCGAATAGTACGACTCTACAGGACCTTCTCCTAAATGTTCAAGTGAAATAAATGTGCGGTTGTCCTGTTTCGATACTTGTTGAATCGTTTCATTCCATCCTTGAATAATTTCTGTAAACTCCGCTTCTTCTTCCGATACCATATCTAGTGGATTGTAAACGCCCCCTAAAAATAAAGAAGCATTCGGATTGAGCGATTCAATTTCTTTTACAATGGCTTGTAAATTTTCTTCATAACGACTATGTTCTTTTTCAAACGGTTTCATTTCAAGACGTAACAAATGTTGACGAACGACTTTTACGATATTATTTCCTCCGATCGTAATCGTCACGATATCCGCTTCTTTTAAAGCATCACGAATCTCTTCTTCTTGTTTAATTCGTTCTAACAATTGTTCACTTCGATGACCACTTTTGCCAAAGTTATAACTCGTCACTTCTTCTACCATTTCATCTTCTGATAACTTTTCGACGAATCGACCAAAATATCCCCCTAACTTCTCCTCGTCTCCAATTCCTTCAGTTAACGAGTCACCTAATCCGACGACAACGAGATCAATCGGTTCCATTTCTTGTTGACACGCTGAAAGAATGAAGACGAAAAGAGCGGCGAATAAGCCGAGTACCCACTTTTTCATCCGCTCTCTCCTTTCTCTTTATACTACTTATTCCGCATAATACATGAAGCCGATTGCTCCTTCACCTGTATGCGTACTAATAATTGGTGTCGTATACGTAAATGGTACTTCATCGACAACCCCGAGGTCTTCGATTTTTTTCTTCAATGGTTCTCCCATTTTTTGACCATTCGCATGCGAAATTCCAATTCCTTTTACTGTCTTCCCTTCAATATCTTCCTGAAACGCTTGGAACAATTGACGGACAACTTGTTTATGACTACGCGCTTTTCCAACTGGTGAATAAACGCCGTCTTTTAACATGGCGATCGGTTTAATATTTAAAAATGAACCGATCATTCCCGCTCCTTTTCCAATACGTCCACCTTTAACTAAATTATCTAATACGTCAACAACGACAAAAAGTGTCGTATTGTCACGAACGACTTTTAATCGTTCGACAATCTCTTCGACAGTTGCTCCTTCACTTGCCATCACAGCTGCTTCTTTCGCTTGGAAAGCGAGTGCATGTGATATGTACTCGGAATCAATCACCGTTACGTCAGCATCTGTCATTTGTGCTGCATTTCGAGCGGCTTCTACCGTTCCGCTCATACCACCTGTCATATGGATCGAAATAATTTGATCTCCATTTGCACCGAGCTCATCATATTTCTGTTTAAAGACACCTACAGGTGGTTGTGAACTTTTTGGCAATTCCTTTGATTCACGCATCATTTCTAAAAATACATCCGGTTGAAGATCGACGCGGTCAACAAATGTTTTCTCATCGATATAAATATTTAACGGTATGACGTGAATGCCATATTTTTCGATATCTCCCTCGACAAAATCTGCTGTTGAATCTGTAACGATATGAATCTTTCCCACTACAAAGCACTTCCTTTTTCTTGATTTTACTACCTTTTAATTCATCGTTTCTAACGCTTCTCGAATACGTCGTTCTGCTTTTTCAACGAGTTCTTTTCTCGTCATTTGTTTTACTTCTTCTACAGTAAACGGTTGTAATACACGGACTTTTACGTCACTCGGTCGAATGCGATTATTGTTTTTTTCCATAATATCACTCGTCCCTGAAAGCGCGATAGGAATGACGGCTACTTCTGCATCTTTTGCAATTTTAGCAAATCCGGATTTAAACGTTCCCATCCCTTTTCCTTGACTTCGAGTGCCTTCTGGAAACATAACGAGCGAATGTCCCGCGCGTAACGACTCTTCTGCATCTTTTAATACTCGCATCGCACTTCTTCTATCTGTTCGATCGAGGAAAATACAGTTCATCTCTTCCATCCAATCGCGAATGACGGGTAATTTTTTCACTTCTACTTTGGAAATAAAACCGAATGGCTTCGGCAATGTCGCAATCAATGTAGGAATATCAAAATTCCCTTCATGATTACTAATGAGCATCGCCGGACCATCGATGAGATGTTCTAATCCTTGAACGTCAATCGTACTACCTGTCCGTTTCAAAATCCCTTTTGCCCAGTGACGAGGGTATTGGTCGACTTGTTCATCGCGTGCTTCTGGTGATAAATCTTCCGGCAACTTACGAACTTTTCGTAAAAGTGGTAAAGAAATCGGTAAATACCCGAATAAATAGCCGTAAGTACGTAATGAACGAATCACGACGAACGCTTCCTTTCATACACATAAAATGTATACGGAACACCTTCATCATTTAATGCTGTTTCTGATGCTTCAATCGTTTCCCATTCATTTAAATCATAAGCAGGGAAAAATGTATCTCCTGGATACGTTTCATCAATTTTCGTAATATACATCCGATCAGCTAGTGGCATCGCTTGTTTAAAAATTTGCTCGCCTCCGATGATCATATATTCCGCTGCGTCTGTTTCTTCTTTCGCTACTTGGAGTGCGTCTTCTAATGAAGAAACGACACGTACGCCTTCTACTTCATATGAAGGATTACGAGTAATGACGATATTTAAACGCCCGGGTAAAGGACGACCGATCGACTCATATGTTTTCCGCCCCATAATAATTGGCTTTCCCATCGTGCGACGTTTAAAATATGCAAGGTCCCCTGGTACGTGCCATGGCATATCATTTTGATACCCGATCACTCGGTCATTTGCGTGTGCAACAAATAATGAAATCATTTCTTTCCCTCCTTACACAGCAACAGGTGCTTTAATTTTCGGATGCGGGTCGTATCCGATCAATTCAATATCTTCTGTCGTTAATTCAAAAATTGATTTACCTTCTTTATGGATTTTCACTGTCGGTAAAGGACGTGGCTCACGTTGAAGCTGCGTATTTACTTGTTCGAAGTGATTGGAGTAAATATGAGCATCTCCTAACGTATGAACGAACTCTCCGACTTCAAGACCGACTTCTTCTGCAATCAATTGCGTCAACAATGCGTAAGAAGCGATATTAAATGGTACTCCTAAAAAGATGTCTGCACTTCGTTGATACAACTGACACGATAATTTCCCATCAGCGACATAAAATTGAAATAACATATGACACGGAGGTAATGCCATATCATCGACTTCTGCTGGATTCCATGCCGTAACGACGTGACGACGAGAATTCGGATTCGTCTTTAAGCTTTCGATGACATTTGCAATTTGGTCGACAACTTCTCCATTTACTCCTTGCCATGAACGCCATTGACGTCCATAAACCGGCCCTAAATCACCATATTTACATGCGAACCCTTCATTCGTTGTCACAAGCTCTTTAAAACGAGCCATCTGTTTATCATATTCTTTTTTAAACGCTTCATCTTCTTGTGCACGGTGACCGAAGTTCGTCATATCCGGCCCATCATATTCTTCGCTTTCTACCCACTGTTCGAAAGCCCATTCATCCCAAATCGGATTTCGTTCTTCAATCAATGTTTTTACATTCGTATCTCCTTTTAAAAACCATAACAGCTCCGATACGATTAAACGAAAGGCCGTTTTCTTCGTCGTGAGTAACGGAAAGCCTTCCTGTAAATCAAAACGCATTTGATAACCGAACACACTACGCGTTCCTGTTTGTGTTCGATCCATTTTATCAACGCCTGTATCTAATACGTGGCGACATAAATCTAAATATTGTTTCATTCAAGCTACCTCCTCATAGTCTTCTTTCACATTATAGCAAAAAAACAAACGACTTATCTGCTTTTTCTCTCATTGATGTATTTTTTCCACAACATATGAAAAAGACTACGCCTCAGCGCAGTCTTTCTTTTAGCTCATCCACTTAGGTGGTTGATTTTTCGACCAAAAAATATCGGCAATATCATAATGATTTTGAAATTGATCCGAAGCTAAATGATAATGGAAATTGTAATAATATCCATCTTTCGGTCG
>JASKZX010000026.1 GCA_030147435.1 Savagea sp.
ACCACGTTGATAAGCTATCGACCATATCTCCTCCGATAATAAAATAAAAGTCCACATCTGGTTCAACCTCTGTTAATGTGCGCATCGTTTCATACGTATAAGAAGTTCCACCACGCTTGATTTCATAATCAAATGCACGAAAATATGGAACTTTTGCTACTGCTTCTTTCACCATTTGAAGACGATGTTCAGCCGAAACTGAATCATCTTCTTCTTTATGTGGTGGTGTCGCTGCTGGCATGAAACGTACTTCATCAAGTGCTAATGCTTCATAAACAGATTGAGCGATATGCATATGTCCGTTGTGCGGAGGATTGAATGTTCCTCCTAAAATACCGACTTTACGACGGGAGAACAATTTGCGGGTCCTCTTCTGCTTCTTTGTAAAGAACGAAAATGTTCCCGATTTGTTGAACGACCATAATTCCTGCTTCTTCAAACTTCGGTACCATTTCTTCTTTTTCTTCGAAACAATTTTGTAAAATGTTCACTTTAATTAATTCGCGAACATTGATTGTTTCTAAAATTTGTTTCATCGCTGCTTCTGTTAAACCTTCTTTTCCAATTTGTGCAACTGGTTTTAAATGATGTGCTTTACTACGTAAAAATCGTTTTTGTTTTCCTGTAAGCATATGCTTACCTCCTTAATTGTTCCACTCATTCATGAGTGACTGGGCATCTGGATAGCGGTTTGTCCAATAACTGAACGCTAATGCGCCTTGATGGATAAACATTCCGAGCCCATTCATCGTTTTTGCTCCTTTTTGTCGAGCGAGACGTAAAAATTCTGTTTCTTTCGGTGTGTAAATAATATCTGTCACAATTGCATCACTTCGTAAGTTTGCAAGTTCAAGTGGGACACCTTGAATCGAGTGTTGCATACCGACAGAAGTCGTTTGAATGAGAATATCAAATGAATCGAGTTGCTCACTCGCTTCATCAAGAGTCATCGCGCGCTTCCCTAATGATTGAGCGAGCGTTTCTGCCCGTTCGATCGTTCGATTCGTAATCGTTATTGAGGAATATCCTTCTTGTTTCATCGCAAAAGCTATCCCTTTCGCCGCTCCTCCTGCACCGATGATCAGCACACGACTTGTTTGCTCAATATGAGGAAAGCGTTCTTCTAATGAACGAACGTAACCGAGACCGTCTGTGTTATACCCTTTCAACGTCCCGTCTGCTTGCCGAACGACTGTGTTAACAGCTTGCATCTTTTCAGCAAGTGGGTCAATCGCATCGAGTAATGGAATGATCGCTTCTTTATGAGGTACTGTTACATTCCAACCGCTACAGCCGAGCAGTCGCAAACTATTGACTCCTTCAGCGAGTTGTTCTTTCGTTAAATGAATCGGAATATACGAAGCATCTATTTTTTCTTCATCCAACCAACGTGTATGCATCTCCGGTGAGCGCGAATGCGCAATCGGATCGCCAATGACGGCATACCACTTTTTCATATAAAGTCCCCCTTTTATCTATTAAACGAGTGACGGTCTTAAAACGACATCTACACCTTTAGGTGCGTGAATGGCAATACGAACGTTTGCGTGATGAACCGTAATCCATCCGAGGCCTGAAATCGCTACGTCTGTTTTCGGCTCACGAATCGTAAATTCTTGACGAACGAACTCTGGTAATACCGTTTCTGACTTTGGCATCGGCGGTGTTAATAACTCACCTGTTCGTTCTGTTCGTAAATTCGCTGCTTTTTCTGTTTTCGTTCGATGGACGTGAATGTCACGAGAAACATAGACAGTATAAGCTGTACGATCGCCACTTAAAAAGTCAAACTGCGCGAGTCCGCCGAGAAGTAATGATTGGCCTTCATTTAATTGATGTGTTTTCGGCTTCACTTCTTTTCGAGGAAGAACTGCTTTGAGGTCTCTTTCATCTAATAAATGAATAATTTGATGATCATTAATGATCCCTGGTGTATCGATCAATGCTTGACCGTCATCTAATGGAATTTCAACCATCCCGAGTGTCGTTCCTGGGAAATAAGAAGTTGTAATTAACTCATCAAGACCTGTCGTCTGCTCGATAATTTTATTGATGAACGTCGATTTCCCAACGTTCGTACTACCGACGATGTACACATCTTTCCCTTGACGATAATGGTCAACTTTTTCCATCGCCTTTTCAATTCCTTCACCAGTAACAGAAGAAATGAGTGCCGCATCTACAGATTTTAATCCGAGGTCACTCGCTTCTTTTTGTAACCAATGACGGATACGCCCTCGGTTGACAGACTTCGGTAATAAGTCGATCTTGTTTCCGATGAGTAAAATATCATTTTGTCCTACGAAACGGTTCAATCCACGTACCCAACTTCCGTTAAAGTCAAATAAATCGACGAGTAAGACGACGAGTCCACGCTCTTCACTAATATGGTGAAGCATTTGTAAAAAGTCATCATCTGTTAGCGTCGATGGCATAATTTCATTGTAATGGCGTAGACGGAAACAACGTTGACAAACGACGTCTCCTTCATTTTTTTCTAATGCAGAAGCTGGGATAAATCCTTCTTTCGTTTTATCCTCTGATTGAATCACACTTCCGCAACCGATACATTTTAATTGTTCCAAGTGATACCCTCCTTTTGGACACGTAATCCTCGTGCCTCTAAACGTTTCATAATTTTGCTTTCGACGAAGCGATTAAATTTCGTCGCTTTTGCATCTGTTTGTACAACTGGTAAAACGAGAATCGTATCAATACCTGCTCGATTCCCTCCTAAAATATCCGTCATCAGTTGATCGCCGATTGCTACAATTTCTTCTTTAGGGCTAGTCAACTGATTAAACGCTCGCTTATACCCTCCTTGAAGAGGTTTATTAGCGCGTGCTACATAACGTAGTCCTAACGGTTCGCTAAATGTTCGTACCCGCTCTTCACTATTGTTTGAAATGACGAGTACATCGAACCCTGCTCGCTCTAATGAACGAATCCATGCCGTTACTTCTTCTGTAGCATAGGCACGATTCCATTCAATCAATGTATTATCTAAATCCGTAATTACTGCTGTATATCCGCGCGCCTTTAACGCTTCAGGTGTAATTTGTTGAATCGAAGCGACGTAAGCACTCGGAGTAAACAAGCGGTCTATCATTGGAATACACTCCATTTCTCACACGATAAAAAGCGTTCCCAAAAGAGTGATTGTTCAACTCTATCGGAAACGCTCTTTTTCATTCATGCACGTGTTTTTTCTTCCGATGCTTCTATTTTAACACGAAGCGACTATAATTTCGATAAGACATTACGGACGATAGCAATCGAATGGCTCGCTGCTAATGGTAAAAATTCATCGAAACTGATCGATGATTCTTTTCCTGCAATATCTGAAAGTGCACGAATGACGACGAATGGACAGTCAAATTGATGACACACTTGCGCAACAGCTGCTGCTTCCATTTCAAAAGCAATCATATTTGGAAATAATGCACACGCTTCTTGTACACGTGTGGCATCACTCATAAATACATCTCCTGAAGCAATTAGCCCTTTTGCTGATGGGTATTTCGCTAGTTCTTCTACCGCTTGTTCTGCTAAAGTGACGAGCATTTCATCTGCATCATAAGCTTCCGGCATTTGTGGCACTTGTCCAGGAACGTAGCCGAATGCTGTTGCGTCCATATCGTGATGTGTCACTCGATCTGAGATAACAACAGTCCCTACTTCCATCGACTCGTCTGCACCACCGGCAGACCCGATATTGATCACTTTCTCAATATCGTATTGAGATAAAAGTAATGTCGTTGAAAGAGCAGCATTCACTTTTCCAATACCACTTTTGACGAGAACGACATCTTTGCCATCAAGTGTTCCTTCAATTAATTCTGTATGAGCAATCGTTCGGATTGTCGGATTTTTCATTAACGAGCGAAGACCTTCTACTTCTTCTTCCATCGCTCCAATAATACCTATTGCCATGTAAGTCCCTCACTTTTCTTATTTCAAACGCTCTACTCGAACAGGTTTCCATCCTTGTTCATCTACCCATTCAATATAAACGCGATATTTTACACCGTCTTCTTTCGATTGAACGGTTCCAATCGCTTCTTTTGCTGTTGAACCGCCTTGCACGTAAATGTACGTCAATTCTTCTACCGTATAAGAAAGTGGTGCAGCAATTGCTTCTTTTTTCTCGATCCAGTCTTGTGATTGACCATCAAACTTCGAAACATGTGGCTCCTCTTGTTCTGTACCAATCGGACCCCACGCTTCGTTCGTCCATACTTCTAACACATCAGGCTTATCACTTTCTGATTGAATCAATTCATCTTTTGGACCTTGTTGTACTTCTTCTTTTTCTTCTTGCTCTTTTTCTTCAGTTTCTTTCTTTTCCTCTTTTTCCTTCTCTTCTTCCTGCTTTTCGCCGACTGGTTGGCGTTGTAAATGTTCAGGCGCTGTATGCTCTTTTGTCAAAATGGAACTACCAACGACGAATAGAAGGACGATGACGATAAAAATACCGACGGTTAATAATCGGTCAGATGTTGAACCTTTCGATTTCATCATTAATCAATCTTTTCGATGACGACTTTCATTTCTCCACCTGGAGTGTCGATCGTTACTTCGTCACCTGTTTTATGACCGATCAATGCTTTCGCAATCGGTGAATCATTTGAAATACGTCCTTCTAAAGGATCTGCTTCTGCTGAACCGACAATCGTATATGTTTCTGGTTCTTCGTCTGGAAGCTCGCGGAATGTAACTGTTTTTCCAAGGCCTACTTCGTCTTTCTTTAACTCGTCTTCTGTAATGATCACAGCGTTACGGATCATCGATTCAAGTGAAGAAATTTTCCCTTCAACGAATGCTTGATCTTCTTTTGCTGAGTCGTACTCTGAGTTCTCTGAAAGGTCCCCGTAGCTACGTGCAATTTTAATACGTTCAACTACTTCTTTACGTTTTACTGTTTTTAAATGTTCAAGTTCTTCCTCTAACTTTTTCTTACCTTCTTCTGTCATAGGATACTGCTTTTCTTTTGTCATATATATTCTCCCTCCAATGAATTAGGGAAACCGCTTAGGGATTCCCAAAGCGGCTTCCATTCTATGAGAAAGTGCCGACGTTCATTCATCAGCTCTTTTTCATAAAGGCACTACATCAGAATTTCCGATGTAGTGCCTCTTTCTTTCTTATTTGAATTGCACCTATCATAGTACAATTACGATGAAATTTCAATTATCGGTCTTTCTTTCTAGCGATTCCGATACCATCTCCGACAGGTAAAATTGAAAAATCATAAGCAGGATGTTCGTGTAACCATTTCGTGAAATCACGTAAGTTGCGATACATCGTGCGATTCCGTCGTGGAACTTCTTCTAACTTTTGAAAAACGAGTCCGTGCATAAATAAATTATCACAATAGACGACCCCGTCTTCTTTTAAATAAGGAACGTATTTTTCAAAGAAATTACGGTATTGGCCTTTCGCTGCATCAATAAACAATGCATCAAATGTATTCGGTTGAAATGTCATTTCTTCTGACAAAGCATCGGCATGAATTAATGTAATACGATCTTTACATTCGCTCCGCTCAACATAATGCGTCGC
>JASKZX010000041.1 GCA_030147435.1 Savagea sp.
TCTGTTTCTTCCCCACTACGCACTTTATTCATCGCTTCTTCTGAAGGAATTGTATATTGTACCGCATCTTTTACACCTTCCACGCGACGGACAGCTGCTGAGTGTCCTTGGCTAAGTCCTTTTCCCCAAAATGTATGTGTTTCTCCTTCTGGAAGAATCGCTTCGTTGATCATTCGGTTAAGTGAGAATAAACCTGGGTCCCATCCGACAGAGATAATCGCTGTCGTATTTCCCTTTTCTGCTTGTTTATGTACACGCTCAAAATGATTTGGAATTTCTGCATGATTATCAAAGCTATCAACAATATTGAAATGTTCAGCAAGCTCTGGGCTTTGTGTCGGTAAATCATCGTTTGAACCACCACATAAAATAAGAACGTCGATCTTCTCTTTATATGAAAGTAAATCATCCATTGAATAAACATTGGTTGCTTCCATTAGCGGTTGCAATGTTTTTGGGTCACGTCGAGTAAAAACACCGACTAATTCCATATCGTCGTTTTGATAAACAGAAGATTCAACCCCACGTCCGAGGTTTCCGTAACCAGCAATTCCTACTTGAATTTTCGTTGTCATTAAAAACTTCACTCCTTTAAAGTATTCTGTTCTATCGTATCATCTTTTTCAATATAGTTCGAACATTCAAGCAAGTTGACTTCTACAAGTAGGTTCAGTAAAGTACGTATAGAAGAGGTTTCCTTAGCGTTAACCCTCTTAAAAAAACTATGGAGCAATCATTTTTGATTGTTTTGAGGAGGAAGTTCATTGACTGAACGTACGAATTGTTCGATGCCAGAAGTTACTTTACTCGGCAGCGGAGAAACAGATTATTTATTTGAATACACACCCGATGTATTAGAACCGATTGACAATTTAAATGCGGATCGTGATTATTTCGTAAAATTAAATTGTCCGGAATTTACATCGCTTTGTCCGAAAACGAACCAACCAGATTTCGCGACAATTTACTTAAGTTACATTCCAGATAAAAAAATTGTTGAAAGTAAATCATTAAAATTATATTTATTTAGTTTCCGTAATCACGGAGCTTTTCATGAAGATGTCGTCAATATTATTATGGATGATTTAATACAGTTACTCGACCCACGTTATATCGAAGTGTGGGGGAAATTTACACCGCGTGGTGGTATTTCGATCGATCCGTATTGTAATTACGGACGTCCGAACACAAAATATGAAGAGATGGCTTCATATCGCATGATGAACCATGATATGAACCCTGAAACGATCGATAATCGTTAATGATTGAGAGTGATACGATGTTAAAAAGTATCACTCTTTTTCTTATATTGTTTTAATTGTCAGAAAACTGTGGAATAATACAGTCTTTAATTCTGTGTTTTGTATTATAACAGATAAAGTTCAGACAAAAATTCACTGCTTTAATGACATCTTATGGTTAATTAATCTATTTAATGGGTTGTAATTTTTTTTTACGTATGTTAAGTTTTATACAGATGCAAAAACGATAACGACTTTTTGCTAGACGTTGTAAGCGGTTACTGTAAATTAGTACCAGCGGACAAATAAAGTGATCTTCTCTTATAAGATTGCGTTGTAGGGGTACTTCGCAACCTTTGGGGAAAAGAGAAGAACTCTAGCACAGAAGAGATACTTGGGGAAGTATCGATTTAACTTCTAAAGTCGGAATATTCGAACGATTGCATCTGTACTGATACAGGGAGAATTTACGAACAAACAAATTAAATGGGGGTCATTACAATGACAAATGTACAAACAGAATACCGTCCGGGTCTTGACGGTGTAATCGCAGCAGAAACAGTTCTTTCGTTTTTAGACACAGTTGAAGGTCGTATTTTGATTAAGGGGTATGACTTAATCGAGCTTTCAAAAGAAAAAGGGTACTTAGACATCGTACACTTAATGATTGAAGATTCATTACCAACAGATGAACAGCGTAAAGCAGTTGAGGAACGCTTAAAAGAAAACTATGCGGTACCGAAAGAAGTCATCGATGTATTAAAGCTACTTCCGAAAGACACAGATCCAATGGATGCACTCCGCACAGGAGTTTCAGTACTCGGTAGTTTCGACGGCGCACTCGACGATCGTTCACCAGAGACAAACAAAGATCGTGCATACCGTTTACTCGGTCAAATGCCGACAATCGTAGCGAACAGCTATCGTATTTTAAACGATTTAGAAGTCATCGATCCAGATGAGTCACTTCCTTACAGTGACAACTTCCTTTACATGATCACAGGTGAACGTCCATCTGAATTAGAAGCTGACATTTTCGATAACTCACTTTTACTTTACAGTGAACACGAAATGCCAAACTCCACATTCACAGCACGTGTAATCGCATCGACGAACTCAGACATGTATGGTGCATTAACAGGTGGTGTCGCTTCATTAAAAGGTAACTTACACGGAGGAGCAAACGAAGCAGTTATGCATTTACTCGTTGAAGGAAAAGATGTCGACGGGTTCGTAAACCTCTTAAAAGAGAAGCTCGCAAATCGCGAACGTATTATGGGCTTCGGACACCGTGTATATATGAAGAAAATCGACCCACGTGCAGTTCAGATGAAAGAAGCTTTATATGAACTTTGCGAAGCAAAAGGTGATTTCGAATTATACGAAATGTGTGTCGCTGGTGAAGAATTAATGGCTGAAGAGAAAGGACTCTTCCCGAACTTAGACTACTATGCAGCACCAGTATATTGGATGTTAAACATCCCAATCGAAATGTACACACCAATCTTCTTCAGTTCACGTACGGTAGGACTTGCAGCGCACGTTCTTGAGCAACATGCGAATAACCGTCTCTTCCGTCCACGTGTGAAATATAACGGAGAAGCATATCGCGAGTTATAATTCAATCGAAAAACGTACGATGTAGGGGGCGATACGAGCGCTCCCCCTACATAACTTTCAGTAGCTCGAAGACAAAGGATATGAAAGGCAGGAATAGAAATGAACACAAAACCACAAGTAGATCAACTTTTAATTGATATTGCAGATTACGTATTAGATAAAGAAATTACGAGTGAGGAAGCATACTCAACAGCATCTTACATTCTCGCAGATACGATGGGGACTGGTATCCTTGCATTAAATTATCCAGAATGTACGAAGCTTTTAGGACCTACAGTACCAGGTACAGTCGTACCAAATGGTAGCCGCGTTCCAGGAACGTCGTACGTGTTGGATCCGATCGAAGCTGCATTTGATATCGGAGCGATGATTCGTTGGTTAGACTATAACGATACATGGCTTGCAGCAGAATGGGGACACCCATCAGATAACCTCGGTGGTATTTTAGCGACAGCAGACTACATTAGCCGTAAAAATATCGCAGAAGGTAAAGAACCATTAAAAGTGAAAGACGTATTAACAGCGATGATTAAAGCGCACGAAATTCAAGGGGTACTCGCTCTTGAAAACAGCTTTAACCGCGTAGGACTTGACCACGTATTACTTGTAAAAATTGCTTCAACAGCAGTCGTTACAGGAATGCTTGGTGGAACACGTGAAGAGATTATTAATGCACTTTCAAACGCATGGATCGACAACGCGAGCTTACGTACGTACCGTCACGCACCGAATACAGGCTCACGTAAGTCATGGGCTGCAGGAGATGCAACGAGTCGCGCAGTTCGTCTTGCAATGATGGCATTAAAA
>JASKZX010000167.1 GCA_030147435.1 Savagea sp.
GACGTATGCAATTCTTCTTCTGGTAAATAAATAGGACCTGAACCGATATTGTCATGTGTACCGAAGCGTATTTTTTTAAAAATCGTCGGCTTGGCAATGACAGCTACATCCCCAAAATGAGCACGACCTCGTTCATATTCTTCGAGTCGATCCTCATCAAGTACTTTTAAATCTACCGCTAGTTGAGCATCTGTAAAATAATCGACATCTACTTTTGTCACGTAAGCTTTTTTCTCTTCCCAATCTAACGTTTCGACTTGAAACTGCTCGCCTTGATGTAAATAAATTGCTTCTTCATGAAGTAAAGTCATGGCGCTAAAGCGATCCATCTCTCCGATCACTCGAGTATCCGCTGGCGTCGTTTGATCGATAATGACGACATTTTCTTGTGAAGCAGAACGGAGGCTAATATTGCTTGCTGGAAATTCATCCGTCATCCAATACCACTTCACGCCAGTTTGTAATAAGACACCTTCACTTGCTAAATATTGAAGCAACTCTTGCACATCGTATTCTCCGTATGTTTCATCTATTGAAAAAGGCAATTCAAAAGCAGCACACTTTAAATGATCCATTAAAATCATCATATTTGCTGGTTCGATGCGTACAGATTCTGGACGTTGTTTCAATAAATAATTCGGATGACTAACGACGTATTGATCAAGAGGTAGTGATTGAGCAACATAGACAACGAGCGCATCTTCTCCTCTTCGACCTGCCCGACCTGCTTGTTGAAGCGCACTCGATATATTTCCTGGGTAACCTGTCATGATTGCCGCTTGTAAACTACCGATATCGACACCTAACTCTAAAGCGTTCGTACTTACGACTGTTCGGATAGTACCGTTTCGTAACCCTTTTTCAATTTTTCTCCGTTCACTCGGTAAATATCCTCCTCGATAGCCCATAATAGACGTATCGAATAATTTTTTCTTCGTTAATTGTTGTAAGTACGTAACGATCATCTCGACACGTACGCGGCTTCGCGCAAACACGATCGTCTGAATATTTCTTTGATATAAACTGCGCGCAAGCTTTTCTACTTCATGTACTGCACTTTTACGAATACCGAATGTCGGGTGAACGACTGGCGGATTATAAAAAACGATATATTTATTACCGCGTGGAGCACCGTTATTACGAATTAATTTCATTGATTCGTTCGTTAAATTTTCTGCTAACTCTAAAGGATTTTCAATTGTTGCCGATGTACATATAAAAATAGGGTCACTTCCGTAGTAATGACAAATTCGTTTTAACCGACGAATTACATGGGCGACATGACTACCGAACACTCCTTTATACGTATGCAGTTCATCAATGACGACGTATTTCAAGTTTTCAAAAAGTGATACCCACTTCGTATGGTGCGGAAGAATGCCTGAATGAAGCATATCCGGATTCGTCATGACGACATGACCTGCCTCACGTACTTTGCGACGAATGCCCGGCGAAGTGTCTCCATCGTACGTATAACTATAAATTGACTCTCCACTCGCCTCGACGAATTCATGAAACGAAGTCAGTTGGTCTTGTGCGAGTGCCTTCGTCGGAAACAAATAAAGCGCCCGACTCGAAGAATCATTCATAACTTCTTGTAAAACGGGTAAATGATAAGCGAGTGATTTTCCTGAAGCCGTCGGTGTTACTGCTGTAAATGATTGTTTTTGCTGGGCATACGTATATGCTTCATATTGATGAGTATATAACTCATGAATTCCTTTCGTTTGCAAAGCTTTTTGAAGCGATGGATGAAGCGTTTTTGGAAAAGGAACTGTTTTTCCTTTTTGTCCTGGTATTTTTTCAATATGTTCAATATGTGGCGCAATTTCTTCATCTTTCTTCCATGCAGCAAGAAGTTGTTGAATCTCACTCACAAGAACCACCTTCTTGCACGGTAATAATTCTTTTTAACGTATATTGCAACGATTGAATCGACATACGGAACAATGCTCGCCGAGTCGAAGGATAAAACGATTGAACGACTAATTTCTTACTCGCCTCATAAGCGTTAAGAATTTGTTCTTGTTGCACGGCTGGTTTTTCAGCCGTAATCCACTCTAACATCTCGTCTTTCCATTCATCTAACCACTCGTCCATTTCGTATGTCTTTTGTCGTACAAGATCAAATGAAGGTTCTTCCTTCGTCTTTTTTACTTCGTCTAAGCGAACGAGCCACTTATTCGTTGCTTGCAACAATTGCTTCGTCTTTTTTGACTTCATACTTTCCGCCTCCTTTTATTACATTTTATCAAAAAAAGAGAGTTGGAACGAATTTTCTGCTACAATAAGAAACCTACGAGCCGACAATACGTTCCCATGATGAACGTTTCATTCTTCGTTCATTTTGCGGTATGATAGAAAACGAGGTGATATTATGACGATTCGTTATCCGAATGGAAAACGATACGTCCCGCCTACTCATAAACGTAAACAAACTTCTTCTCAACAATCAGTTGTCGCCTTCGGTAATCGTGGCGCCACATTAGAAGAAGAGTTGAATGATGCCAATGACTATTATTTAACACATCACATTGCCGTCATTCATAAAAAGCCAACACCGGTTCAAGTCGTTCATGTGAAATATCCTTCGCGAAGCCAAGCCGTAATTACAGAAGCTTACTATCGTACGCCTTCTACTACCGATTACAATGGGGTTTGGAATGGCTATTATATCGATTTTGAAGCAAAAGAAACGAAAAACAAAACGTCGTTTCCTCTTCAAAATATTCATGAACATCAAGTTGAACATATGCGTGCAGTTTATAAACAAAGCGGTATCGTATTTTTTGTTTTTCATTTTCGATCGCTCAATCGTTATTTCGTTCAATTTTTTAAGGAATTTTATCCTTTTTGGAAACGTATGAAAAATGGTGGTCGAAAATCAATAACTTTACAGGAAATCGAAGAGACAAGTATCGAAATTACACTCGGTTTAGCTCCTCGACTTCCTTATTTACAAGCAGTACAACAATATATTAAACGAGAAAGGTAGGGATACTATGACAAAACAACCTTTGTCACGTGCGGAACGACGGAAACAGCTCGAAAGTGAGCGAAAAAACAAACGTCGTCGACCGAAAGGAAAGCGCCCGATTTGGAGACAAATCTTTCGAGTGCTTATGATCCTTTTCATCGTTGCAGCACTTACCGGCATTTCAGTGCTCGGTTATTACGCAGCAACCGCTCCCGAACTCGATGAACAATTATTAAAAGATCCACTCACTTCTAAAATCGTCGATAGTGAAGGTAATTTAGTAACGACGATCGGAGCAGAAAAAAGAGAATTTGTCCCATATGATGAAATTCCAGATTTAATGAAAGATGCCATTTTAGCTACAGAAGACGTTCGATTTTTTGACCATGGCGGAATTGACTTTTACCGCCTCGGTGGGGCAGTCGTTGCCAACTTTAGAGACGGTTTCGGCTCTCAAGGTGCATCGACATTAACACAACAAGTCATTAAAAACTCATTTTCTTGGCAAGACAAAACGATCAAACGTAAAACCCAAGAAGCATGGCTTGCTATTAAACTCGAACAGAAATATTCAAAAGAAGAAATTTTTGAAATGTACTTCAATAAAATTTTAATGTCTGGTATGAACTATGGATTTGGAACAGGAGCGAAATATTTTTATGATAAACCGCTTGAGGAGTTAGAGTTACACGAAGCTGCGATGCTTGCAGGA
>JASKZX010000074.1 GCA_030147435.1 Savagea sp.
CAATCGTTCAATTGCAGCGCCTACAACCGGAAGACCTCGTAGTCATTTTACAACGGGCATTAAAAGACCAAAAACGAGGCCTTGGGAAACAGTCGATTGAAATAACAAAAGAACAAATCGAAACAATTGCTAGAAATGTAGGAGGAGACGCCCGAAAAGCGTTGACCGTTTTACAATCTGTCGTCACCGCAAGTGAGGAAAAAGACGGTACGACGATCGTACAAGATGCGGTCATTGATTCACTCTTACAACGGATTGGAACATTTGGTGATAGAGGGGGTAGTCACTTTTACAACTTGCTTTCTGCTTTGCAAAAGTCAGTACGTGGAAGTGACACAGACGCTGCACTTTATTACTTAGCTGCTTTACTCGAGACAGGAGATTTAGTCGCGGTCTGCCGGCGCCTTCTCGTCATGGCTTACGAAGACGTTGGACTTGCCTCACCTGAAGTTGGCCCTCACGTCTTAGCAGCGACTGAAGCAGCGATGCGCCTCGGAATGCCGGAAGCTCGCATTCCTCTTGCACAAGCGGTAATTGAAATGACCGTTGCTGAAAAATCGAACTCTTCTTATAAGGCGATCGACCGAGCGATGCGTACGCTTCAGCGAAAAAAAGTAGCGGAAGTTCCTAACCATTTAAAAGATACACATTATGAAGGAGCAGAAGCGCTCGGACACGTAGGATACCAATATCCACACGATCAATTAGTCGGCACATTCGGCGGCTGGATCAAGCAACAATATCTCCCTGATGATTTAGTCGGTGAACAGTTTTATCGTCCAGTGGAAGCTGGTGACGAAATCCGCATGGGTAAAATTTATGAGCGCCTCAAACAGGCACAACAGAAAAAATAAAAAACGCCTGCTTCGAATGGAAGCAGGTGCTTTTTTTATAAAATATATTTATCAATTTTTAAAACGAGTTCGGCAATTTCTGGCTTACTTACTTGGTCATTCGCCCCTACACTTTCTCCTTTATGTTTTAAATCATTTGTAATTAATGATGAGAAAATGATTACAGGTAGTTCAGCTAATGCTGGGTTTTCACGAATACGTTTCGTTAAATGGTGACCATCCATTTGTGGCATCTCGATATCTGTAATAACGAGTTGCACCTCTTTTGTCACATCTTCCCCTTCTTTTGTGAGGCTTTGTAAAAAGCCTAAAGCATCGCGACCATTTTCAAAAAATGTTAAGTTGCCATAACCCGCTGCATTCAACGTTTCATGTAATAATTTTCTTAACAGTGGAGAGTCTTCCGCAATGACGATATGTTTTTCTGAACGTTCACGCTCTCCTAACTCACGTACTTTAGATACTTGAATTCCTGTTGCTGGGTTGATCTCAAGTATAATTTTTTCAAAGTCGAGTAACAATAACATCTCTTCGCCTCGTTTAATGACACCGATCACTTGCGAAGAATCTTGAGAATAAATGTCTGATGGCTTTTCAATTTGTTCCCATGAAATCCGATGGATCTGTGTAACATCATGCACATGGAATACAATATGCTGTTTGTTAAACATCGCTACAATATACTTACCTTCATTGTGATCAAATGTTTGCGGAAGTCCTAGTACTTTCTCCATATTAATCACAGGTAAAACTTCTCCACGCAACTGAATAATTCCTTCAATCGCTGGGTGGGCATGAGGAATTGGTGTGACGGGCATCGGTAAAATGATTTCCTTTACTTTAATCACGTTAATTCCGTAACGGTGCATCCCCATTTCAAATTCGATAATTTCTAGCTCATTCGTTCCACTCTCTAACAAAATCTCATATTCATTCGACATAATGCTCTTCCTCCCGGTCATCTTTCCTGCTCTACGAAATACCTATCTCTTTCATTCTTTTATGATTTTATACCTAATACCTTGTATTGTATCAACGTTTCCTATTTGAAACAAGCAATGTTCGTTTATTTTTTATCAGAAATACGCTCGATCGGAATTGGCGCGATAATTGAACGGATGACCCAGCTTGCAGCAATGAGCCCGACAACCGAAGGTACGAAAGCGTTAGAAGCTGGAGGCATGCTTTCTTTTCGAATATCGCTTTCTTCATTTCCTACATGAGAGACGACATCTTCACGAATGACAATCGGACTTTCATCTGAAAAAATAACAGGTACTCCTTTAGAGATTCCTTTTTTCCGCAGGCGTGTACGAATCACTTTCGCAAGAGGATCTGTATGTGTTTTACTAATATCTGCAATTTGAAAACGAGTCGGGTCAAGTTTGTTTGCCGCACCCATACTCGAAATGATCGGAATATCACGCGCTAATGCTCTTTCAATAATATCAATTTTGTAGCGAACAGTATCCGCTGCGTCAACGATATAATCGATGTCATAAGCAAACAACTCATCTGCTGTTTCATCTGTATAAAACATATGCAATTGAATCACATCACATGCAGGGTTAATGTCTGCGATACGACGAGCCATGATATCGACTTTTCGTTCGCCAACCGTTGAAAGTGTAGCGACTAATTGACGATTGACATTCGTAATATCGACCGTATCTTTATCAACGAGTATAATTCGTCCGACACCGGAACGTGCAATCGCTTCTGCAGCGAAAGATCCTACGCCTCCGATACCGACAATTGCGACGGTCGTCTCTTTTAATAACTGCAAACCTTCCTGACCGATCATTAATTCATTTCTTGAAAATTGATGTTTCATGAAACCCCTTCTTCCTTTTCCACTTTCCTCTATCTTATCACGTTCTTTCTCTAAACATAAAAAAGTCACTAGCGATTGCTAGTGACTTTTCATATGTATGACAAATCCCGACTGTGCCGTCGGAGAACAATATCGTTTTGAGCCCGCAAGATAGCAGGTGGGTGCTCGCATCTATATCTTTGACGTCCGCAAGCGGCATGTCATCCATATAGAGATATAAAGCTCCCTTACGATTGGTGTTAGGTCAAAACTGAATGTGTTCGACGTACACTTCAGGATTTGTCTGTAATCTTATTCTAACATAGAGACTTTTTTCACGCAACGAAATGAGAAAGTTTACTCATCTTTCGGTTGTTCGCGTAACTGAATGTTTAACTCTTGTAATTGTTCGTCTGCTACTGTATCTGGTGCATGCGTTAATAAACAGCTTGCGCTTGCAGTTTTCGGGAATGCAATCGTATCACGTAAGTTCGATGCACCTGCTAAAATCATGACGAGGCGGTCGAGTCCGAACGCAATTCCCCCATGTGGAGGTGTTCCGTACTCAAATGCTTCCATTAAGAAACCGAACTGTTCTTTCGCTTCTTCTTCTGAGAAACCGAGCGCTTTAAACATCGCTTCTTGCATATCGCGTTCGTAAATACGTAAACTTCCGCCACCGAGCTCATAACCGTTTAATACCATATCGTACGCTTGCGCGCGAGCGTTTGCTGGGTCTGTTTCAAGTAAGCTCGCATCGACTGGACGTGTGAATGGGTGGTGAGCTGCGACGTAACGCCCTGCTTCTTCGTCGTACTCGAATAATGGCCAATCAACAACCCATAAGAAGTTGTATAATGACTCATCGATTAATCCACGTTCTTTTCCGAGTTTTGAACGTAATGCACCGAGTGATGCTGCTACGACAGATGCATCATCTGCGACGAATAATAATAAGTCGCCTGCTTCTGCTTTTGTCGCTTCTTTGATTGCAGCGCCTGCTGGTGTATCTTTAAAGAATTTCGCAATTGGACCTGAATAGTCTTCTTCTGTCACTTTCATCCATGCGAGACCTTTTGCACCGTAACGTTTTGCAAACTCTTCCAGTGCTTCGATATCTTTACGTGAATAATCGTCTGCTGCCCCTTTTACGCAAATCGCTTTCACTTCGCCTCCACGCTCTATTGTTCCTGAGAACACTTTGAAATCTGAATCTTTCACCGCTTCTCCAAGGTCAATTAATTCCATACCGAAACGTGTATCTGGTTTGTCTGAACCGAAACGAGCCATCGCTTCGTCATACGGCATACGTTCAAATGGTGTTTCGATATCGATACCTTTGACACGTTTCATGACGTATTTCATTAAGTTTTCGTTCAACGTTAAAATATCATCCATATCCATGAAACTCATTTCCATGTCGATTTGTGTAAACTCTGGTTGACGGTCTGCACGTAAATCTTCATCGCGGAAACAACGAGCGATTTGGTAATAGCGGTCAAATCCTGACACCATTAACAATTGTTTAAACAATTGTGGTGACTGTGGAAGTGCGTAAAACTCGCCACCGTGAACACGTGAAGGTACTAAATAGTCACGAGCTCCTTCAGGTGTTGATTTCGTTAAAATCGGTGTTTCTACTTCTAAGAAGTTTTCTTCATCTAAAAAGTCACGAACTGCTTTCGTAATATCTGAACGCAATTGGAACGTTCGAGCAAGTTTCGGACGACGAAGATCGATATAACGATATTTCAAACGAACGTCTTCTGATACGTCGGATACGTCTTCGATCATAAATGGCGGGTTTTTCGCCTCGTTAATAATTTCAATTTCTTTCGCCTGGATTTCGATATCGCCTGTTGCGAGCTTATCATTTTTCTGGTTTTCTGCGCGTTCTACGACTTTACCAGTAACTGAAATGACGTATTCGTTACGTGCTTTATCTGCCACTTCTAATGCTTCCTTTGAAATATCAGGATCAGCGACGACTTGGACGAGCCCGAAGCGGTCACGCATGTCGATAAAAATAAGCCCTCCTAAGTCTCGGCGCTTTTGTAACCATCCTTGAAGTGTCACAACTTCGCCGATATGTTCTTTCGTAATTTCTCCACAATAATGTGTACGTTTCATTGATTAATTCCCTTCCTTTTCAAGTAAACTAACTACTTCTTCTGTAATTTTTTCAAGTGATACTTCGTGCTGCTTGCCGGTTGACATCTCTTTTAATTGAGCGACACCTTCATCAAGTTCATTATCTCCGAGAACGATCGTATATGTTGCTCCGAGGCGGTCAGCAGATTTCATTTGACCTTTCATTTTACGCGATAAAAAGTCCATATCTGCTCGAATGCCTGCATGACGAAGTGTTTGAAGCATCGGGAATGCTTCACGTTCTGCACGACTTCCGAGTGTAACGATGTAAAGATCTAGTGTATCTTCTCGCTCAAATGATTTCCCTTCCGCTTCGAGGGCTAATAAGAGACGTTCGATACTCATCGCAAAACCGATACCTGCTGCGTCTGGTCCGCCGATTTCTTCTGTTAAACTGTTATAGCGACCGCCACCGCAAAGTGTCGTAATAGCTCCAAATCCTTTAGACGTACTCATAATTTCGAACGCTGTATGATTGTAATAATCTAATCCACGCACGAGGTTTGGATCTAATTCATAATCAATACCTGCTGCGTCTAAATAAGCGAGCACTTGGTCAAAATACGTGCGTGACTCTTCATTTAAGTAGTCTGGAAGTGCTGGAGCAGACTTCATTAACGGGTGCTCGTGATCTTTTTTACAATCTAAAATACGTAACGGGTTTTGGTCGAGACGTGTTTGACAGTCTGAACAAAACTCGTCGATATGTGGTTTAAAATGCTCAACTAATGCTTCTCGATGCGCTGTTCGTGATTCTTTATCACCGAGTGAGTTAATAACGAGCTTCAAATCTGTTAATCCAACGCGTTTATATACGTCTAATGCGAGCGCAATCGTCTCGGCATCAATCGCTGGATTGTCGCTACCGATCGCTTCTACACCGAACTGAACGAATTGGCGGTAACGACCTGCTTGTTGACGCTCGTAACGGAACATCGGTCCAATATAGTATAGTTTTACTGGTTGGTCAGGATATCCGTGCATTTTATTTTCAACGAAAGAACGAACGACAGGTGCTGTACCTTCTGGACGAAGGGTCATTGAACGCCCGCCGCGGTCTTCGAATGTATACATTTCTTTTTGTACGATATCTGTCGTATCGCCTACCGTACGTTGAAACAGTTCTGTCTGCTCAAACATCGGTGTTCGAATTTCTTCATAACGATACGTTGAACAAACGTCACGCATAACTTTCTCTACTTGTTGCCATTTCCACGACTGTTCCGGCAAAATATCTTGCGTGCCACGTGGTACTTTGTAGTTCATCATGAATCTCTCCTTTTTTCTACTCATCATGACTTGCGAAGGTTCTGCAGAAACAAAAAAAGCCCCATCCCTAATCTGTAAGGGACGAGAGCAATCATACGCTTCCGCGGTTCCACCCAAATTGATAGCATAGCTATCCACTTAAGTCCGATTAACGGTTCGGTTTCCGTCTATACCTACTCATTTCAGCATAGCGCTTCCGTGGTGTTTTTCGACAAATGTTTTGTAGAAAGCTCGCAGTCTTAGGCTTTCCTTCCTCGAACAAATTGCATCTATCTACTCGCCACTTCATTAGCTTTTCTATAGTTATCTACTTTCTTATCATAAGCAGAATAAAAAGAAGTGTCAACTCTTTTTGTTCTTTCTAGAATTTTTCATGAAAACGGTCTACAATAGAAAGAAAGGTGGTGAGCAGTTGGTCATTCAACAAAAACAATTTAAACTTCTTTTCATAGCTACAATTTTTATCCTCGCAACATTCATGACCACTCTTCCTCCAAACATACAAGCAAATAGTTCAACAACGATGTATGTCGATGCGGAAGAGTTAAATATGCGCAGTGGTCCAGGTTTATCATACAAAGTCGTAGCAAAATTAAAAGATGGCGACAAGCTACAAGTTCTTCAAACGAAAGATGAATGGATGCAAGTCGATACCGCTCAAGGAAAAGGTTGGGTCGCTTCGTGGATGACGCGAGCAAATAAAGGTTCGTCTTCTTCGTCCCCTAACGAAACGAAAAATGAAACGATTGTCGCTCAAACAGATGGCCTCAATGTTCGTTCAGGCCCTTCTGTACAAGATGCGGTGATCGGAAAAATGTATGCCGGACAACGAGCAACATTACAACTCGTTCAAGGGAATTGGGCATACATTACGGTCGATGGAATGAACGGATGGGTACACCGAGATTATATTACGACAGTGAAAGAAAAAGAAAAACTAAAAAAAGAAGAGAAAACACTCGATGAACAATCGACATTCCGTGTCGTTGTCGGCGGGCTCAATGTCCGTGAAGAACCTCATTTAAAAGCGAAGAAAAAAACAGTCGTCTACGCAGAGGAAACGTATCCAATATTGAGTAAAAAAGGAAACTGGCTACAAATCAAACTTGATGATGGCTCCCCAGGTTGGGTTTATAATTTTCACGGGGAAACTTCTGTACAATCAGAAAGTCAACGAGGATATGTAACGACACTTTCAAACGGAACAAACTTACGAACAGAACCTTCTACATCCGCTGCGGTTGTAACACGTGTCGATGCAGGGGAACAATTTACTGTTATCGGTGAAAAAGACGGCTGGTATCAGATTCAAGTCAACGATTCAACAACTGCTTATATCGCAAGTTGGGTCGTCTCACGCGCCGGCCAACAACAGACGACGTCTAAACAACAAACGAAAGAACGTAAAAAAGCAACTGTACCAGGAACACTCAAAGGTATCCACGTTCATATCGATGCCGGACACGGTGGACATGACCGGGGAACGACAGGCATTCGAGGCACACGTGAAAAAGATATCACTTTACTGACTGCTGAATCTCTTGCAACGAAGTTAAGAGAAGCAGGCGCTCAAGTGACGATGACGAGAAACTCAGATAAATACGTTTCACTTCGTCAACGTGTCGCACTACGTAAAGAAATGAACGCTGATGCTTTCATCAGTCTGCATTATGATGCAAATACCGATTCAACGATTAAAGGATTTACGACGTATTATTACAAAGATGATCAAAAAGCCTTTACAGAAGCATTAAATACTGGACTTGCTCAACACGTTCCTATCCGTAACCGTGGCACACAAGTCGGTGACTTCCTCGTCTTACGAGAAAATGATCGCGATGCTTCTTTAATTGAACTCGGATTTTTAACGAATGCAACAGAAGAACAAATTGTTACGACGCGTAAATTCCGCGATCAAGCAACGTACGGCATTTATACAGGTT
>JASKZX010000038.1 GCA_030147435.1 Savagea sp.
CACCGATTACGTCGATCAAAGGGTTTACAGAAACTCTTCTTGAAGGTGCTATGCACGATGAAGAAGCTGCTCGTTCATTTTTAGAAATTATTCAAAAAGAAAGTAATCGTCTTCAATTACTCGTCGATGATTTGTTAGAGTTGTCGACGATTGAGCGTCGGGGATTTGAATTAGATTTGACATATATACCTGTTGCTACTTTACTTCATGATGCAACAAATCTCGTCTCCGAGAAATTAACGAGCCGAAAGATGTCAATCGATATTATTGGAGATGCGACAATTACGGTAGAAGGGGATTATGACCGCCTCCTCCAAGTTTTTGTCAATTTATTAGCAAACGCGATTCATTATTCACCAGAAGGAACGAACATTTACGTGACGTATGAATTACAAGGTGATGAAGTAGCGATTGCTGTAAGAGATGAAGGAATCGGGATTTCCAAAGAAGAACAAAGTCGTTTATTTGAGCGATTTTATCGCGTAGATAAAGCGAGAAGTCGGAATTCAGGAGGAACAGGGCTCGGTTTAGCAATTGTCAAACATATCGTAGAAGTTCATAATGGTTACGTCGCAGTTGATAGTGAATGGAATGAAGGAAGTACGTTCACTGTACATTTGCCGACACGTCAGTAAATAAAGATCACTCGCATACGACGAGTGGTCTTTTTCGTTTAGTTTTCTTTGTTTCAGAGGAATTGATATAATAAGAACGTGTATTCTTAATGGAACGCTAATGAAAGAGGAGAGTGACTCATGACAAAAGAAAAACTGTTACTGATCGATGGAAATAGTCTCGCATACCGTGCGTTTTATGCATTGCCCATTTTAACGAACCGTAAAGGAGTTCCGACAAATGCGACATACGGATTTGCGATGATGTTACAAAGTGTCATTGAAAAAGAGCAACCGACACATATACTCGTTGCATGGGATAAAGGAAAGTCTACGTTTCGCCACCAACAATATGAAGACTATAAAGGTGGGCGTCAAAAGACACCCCCGGAGTTGTCGGAGCAATTTCCTTATTTACGTGACTTAATTGAAGCGTACAATATGAAGCAATTTGAGATTGAACAATACGAAGCAGATGACATTATCGGAACGATGAGTGTCATTGCAGAAAAAGAGAATATGGACGTTGTCATCATTTCAGGAGATAAAGACTTAACGCAATTAGCAACAGCTCATACGACGGTATATATTACACGTCGTGGAATTAAAGAGATGGACGAATATACACCTGAAACGATTCGTGAAAAATACGATTTAACACCTGCACAAATTATCGATATGAAAGGACTGATGGGAGATACGTCTGATAACATCCCTGGAGTCCCAGGAATTGGTGAGAAAACAGCGCTAAAATTACTTCATCAATATGAAACGATGGAAGGCGTCTATGATCATTTAGAAGAAATGACAGCAAAAAAGATGAAACAAAACTTAATCGATTATAAAGACCAAGCATTCATGAGTAAATATCTCGTAACGATTGAAACAGAAGCAGAGTTACCGATTACGTTAGAGGAACTCGCTTATGAAGGGCCTCGAATCGACCGAGTAAAAGAACTTTATCAAACGTTAGAATTTACAAGTTTATTAAAAGACTTAGCGCCGGATGAAGTAGAAGAGATGAAAAAAGAAATCGTTTGGAAGACGTTTACAGAGGAAACAACACCTACACTTCCAGGTGAAGCAGCGATTCATATAGAAACAATGGATGAAGATTATTTATTAGCGGATATTCTCGGGTTCGGGATTACGATAGACGATGAAGTATATACGTGTTCTCCTGAAACGCTCGAGACGTCACAAGTTTTAAAAGAATGGTTAGAAGATGAGACGAAGAAAAAGTCGACAAGTGATGCAAAAGCGATGTATGTGCTCTGTCATCGTCTCGGCATTCAATTAAAAGGAGTAACATTTGATACGTTACTTTCAACGTATTTAGTAAACCCTGCTGCTTCTCACGATGACCTCGCATCGATTGTTGCACCGTTTGGATTTACAGATATTCAAACAGATGAAGCGATTTACGGGAAAGGAAAGAAAAAAGCCGTTCCTGAACGAGAAGTTTTATTCGATCACCTCGCTCGAAAAGTCGTTGCGATTTCTGAAACGAAGCAAAAAATTCAAGAAGAACTCGAAAATAATGAACAAGCGGAGTTGTATGAAACGATTGAACTTCCACTGGCACGGATTTTAGGTCAAATGGAAGCGACCGGTGTGCGTGTAAATGTCGATACGTTACAACATATCGGAAAAGATTTAGAAGAGCGTCTTGCTGTGTTAGAAGAGACGATTTATCGACTCGCTGGAGAAACATTTAATATTAATTCACCGAAACAGCTCGGTGTTATTTTATTCGAACGATTAGAGTTACCAGTTATTAAACGAACGAAAACGGGTTACTCAACAGCAGCGGATGTGTTAGAAAAATTAGAGCCGAAACATGAAATTATTTCGTACATTTTACAATACCGTCAATTGAATAAGTTAAATTCGACATATGTTGAAGGGTTAGAAAAAGAAATTCATAGCGACGGAAAAATTCATACGCGTTTCCAACAGGCGTTAACACAAACGGGTCGATTAAGTTCAGTCAGCCCGAACTTGCAAAATATCCCGATCCGTTTACCGGAAGGACGCAAGATTCGTCAAGCATTCGTACCGAGTGAAGAAGGATGGCAATTGTTCGCAGCGGACTATTCGCAAATCGAACTTCGCGTACTCGCTCATATTTCAGAAGATGAAAAGTTAACGGAAGCTTTCAAAGAGGGAGCAGATATTCATACAGCAACAGCGATGAATGTTTTCGGTGTGAGCGAAGAAGCGGTAGATAGCAATATGCGCCGTGCGGCAAAAGCGGTAAACTTCGGTATCATTTATGGAATTAGCGATTATGGATTATCTCAAAACTTAAAAATTCCGAGAAAACAAGCAGCCGATTTTATTGAAACGTATTTTGAAACATTCCCAGGGGTGAAGCGCTATATGGACGATATCGTTGCGCAAGCGAAAAAAGACGGGTACGTGACGACGTTAATGAATCGACGACGCTATTTACCAGAGTTAAACAGCTCAAACTTTAATCGTCGTAGTTTCGCGGAACGAACAGCGATGAACACACCGATTCAAGGAAGCGCTGCAGATATTATTAAAAAAGCGATGATCGACATGAATGAAGCGTTAGAAAAAGAAGGACTTCAAGCGCGTCTTTTACTACAAGTGCATGACGAATTAATTTTTGAAGCACCAGAAGAAGAGATTGAACGATTATATACACTCGTTCCACAAATGATGGAAGAGACGATCGCATTACACGTACCATTAAAAGTTGACGCATCAAGTGGACCGACTTGGTACGATATGGAGTGATACAATGCCTGAATTACCAGAAGTAGAAATTGTTACACGTGGATTAATTCCGAATGTTGAAGGAAAACTAATTCAATCTGTTGAAGTATCCGACGTTGTGAAACGTTCCAAGCTTCAAGGAAAAGAAGCGATCATTAAAGGAAAAGTAACAGAACATTTCATCGACGAAATGAGCGGAATGACTGTTGAACGGATAGAGCGTCGGAGTAAATATATTTATTTTCATTTAATGAAAGATGAAAAACATTACGTTTTAGTGAATCATTTAGGAATGACGGGTGCTTGGTTTTATGTGCAAGAGCTTGAAGAGATTCCGTTAGAGAAGTATCGAAAGCATGCCCATGTCATTTTTGCATTAGACGATTATCATTTACTCGTTTATTCTGATATCCGTCGTTTCGGTGAACTCCGTCTCTTAAATGAGTTGTCCGATTATCGTCCATTACTTCAACTAGCACCTGAACCGTTTGATGAAGTAGCAGAATCATTTTTTGTTGAAAAAACGAAAGAGCCGAAATATCGAGAAAAGCCGATCAAAGCGGTCATCATGGATGGACAAGTAATATCAGGATGTGGAAATATTTACGCAACAGAATCTCTTTTCCGATGCGGTATTCATCCGAATCGCTCGACGAGTTTGATTGAAGAGGATGAGTTGCGCAAGTTATTTCAAGAAATCGTAAATATTTTAAAAGAAAGTATTGAGATCGGCGGAAGTTCAGTGTCCGATTATGTCGATACGAATGGGGAAGCTGGTTCGATGCAAGATCGATTGCAATTGTATCAAAAATCGATTTGTCCAGTTTGTCACACACCGACTGAAAAAATGACGATAGCTGGAAGAACGAGTGTATTTTGTCGAAAGTGTCAAAAGTGAGGAGGGATAAAATGATTGTAGGATTAACAGGAAGTATTGCTACAGGTAAAAGTACGGTTAGTGCGATGTTTCAAAAAGCAGGAATTCCAGTCGTTGATGCGGATATTGCTGCGCGACGAGTAGTAGACCCGGGGATGCCTGCTTTAAGTCGCGTCGTCGAAGCATTCGGTGAAGAAATGTTACTGAGCGATGGAAGTTTGAACCGAAAAGCACTTGGCGCCTTAATATTTAATGATTCAGAAGCACGCGAGACATTAAACCGTATTATGCATCCTGCGATTCGAGAATGGATGGAAGAGGAGAAACAGCGTCATTTAGAAGAAGGCGCAGCGGTCGTCATTATGGATATTCCGCTGCTTATTGAAAATGATTTAGTTGATACAGTAGATGAAGTGATTGTCGTATCTGTTTCTGAAAAAACACAAAAAGAACGTCTCATGAAACGAAACAAACTTTCTGAAGAGGAAGCTCTTGCACGTATCCGTTCACAAATACCAGTAAAAGAAAAAGAAGCATATGCAACGTATGTTATTTCGAATGAAGGAAGTTTGCAAGAAACCGAACGTCAAGTGAAAGAAATACTAGATAAATGGGCGACTTCAACAAAATGATGAACAAAGTTTGTAAAAGACGAAAAAAAGTATAGAAAACAAATGAAATTTAAATAAAATGTGTTATACTAATGAACGGATAAAAGACATTAGTATAACATACATGCAGGAGGATATATTCATGACAACTAAGGTAGCAATTAACGGATTTGGCCGTATCGGACGTATGGTGTTCCGCCAGATGATGAAAGTAGACGACCTCGAAGTCGTAGCAATTAACGCATCACACCCTTCAACAACATTAGCGCATTTAGTAAAACATGATACAATTCATGGACCTTACGATGGGACTGTAGAAGCAGAAGAAGACGCTTTAATTATTGACGGTAAACGTGTTCAAATCGTTAACGACCGCAACCCTAAAAACTTGCCATGGAAAGAGCTTGAGATTGATATCGCTGTAGAAGCAACAGGCGTATTCAATGAGCGAGATAAAGCAGCAATGCACTTAGAAGCAGGCGCGAAAAAAGTAATTTTAACAGCACCTGGTAAAAACGAAGACGTAACGATCGTTTTAGGTGTAAACGATGAGAAATTAGACATCGAAAAGCATGACGTTATTTCAAACGCAAGCTGTACAACGAACTGTTTAGCACCTGTAGCGAAAGTATTAAACGATGAGTTTGGTATTAAAGACGGGTTAATGACAACGGTTCACGCGTACACAAATGACCAAAACAACTTAGATAACCCACATAAAGACTTACGCCGTGCACGTGCATGTGCGCAGTCAATCATTCCGACGACAACAGGTGCAGCAAAAGCACTTTCACTCGTTTTACCAGAACTTGAAGGTAAAATTCACGGAATGGCACTTCGCGTTCCTACACCGAACGTATCACTCGTTGACCTCGTTGTAGACGTTGAAAAAGACGTAACAGTAGAAGAAGTAAACGCAGCATTTAAAGCAGCTTCTGAAGGTCCAATGAAAGGTATTTTAGGTTATGAAACAGAACCTTTAGTATCAAGTGACTTCAACACAACGACATTATCATCAACAGTTGACGCACTCTCAACGATCGTATTAGGCGACCGTAAAGTGAAAGTCCTCGCATGGTATGATAATGAATGGGGCTACTCAGCACGTGTTGTTAACTTAACACAAAAAGTAGCTGAAGAATTACGTAACGCGTAATAACTATAAATGATAAGAAAAGCAGGTAGACATATGTCTGCCTGTTTTTTCTTTCGACGTGAAACATCTGTGAATGTTTAGCCAAAAAGATGAACTCTTGTTATAATAGAAAGTACAATAAAAATTTCAGTTTTCGCATTTCTTTTCGCGCATATTTTGAATAAATCAATTGCGTCAAAGTCTTGTTGAAATGAAGAAGGGTGGAGGGATAGTCATGGAATGTCCAGCATGTAAACATAACGGTACGCGCGTTGTTGATTCACGTCCTGCGCATCAAAATCAATCGATTCGTCGTCGTCGAGAATGCGATCAATGCGCATACCGTTTTACAACATTTGAAAAGATTGAACACGTACCTTTAATGGTTGAGAAAAAGGACGGCTCACATGAAGAGTTTGATGGCCGTAAAGTGTTACGAGGAATCGTTCGAGCGTGTGAGAAGCGTCCAGTACCAGTAGATGAACTAGAAGAAATCGTATATTCAATTGAAAAAGAATTACGGAGTGAAGGTGTTGTTGAAATACCAGCTCATGATGTAGGAGAAATGGTGTTAGAGCGTTTAGCAAAAATTGATGAAGTAGCATATGTTCGCTTCGCTTCAGTTTATCGCCAATACAAAGATATCGATGTTTTTATCGAGGAATTGAAACGTTTAAAAGAAGAGAAGTAAGGAAAAGGATGTGTGAATGGATTGCAGCTTAAAGAACTACAGCCAATTGATCGTTATTGCATTCGCCTTTCACGTCCATTAACGGTAGAAGATCAGCAACTTATTTACTCCCTTTATCAACCTCTTATCGGTACGGAAGCAGTCAGTTTATATATGACGCTATGGACATCCGTTGAGCGTGACCCCGCTCGAGAATATACACATTATTATTTGATGAACTTATTCAATACACCTTTAATGCCCATTTTTCAAGCGCGGATTACTCTTGAAGCGATTGGTTTAATGACGACCTATCGAAAAGTATTACCGTCAGGAGAGACGACTTTTACGTATTATTTACATTCACCAGTAGATGCTAAAACATTTTTTGAAGATCCGTTATTGTCGACTTTTTTATTAAGTCGTGTAGGAGAAAAAATGTATCTTAATTTGCGTGAGCGTTTCGTTCATAAAGTACCGGATTTTGATAGTTATGAAGATGTATCGCGGACATTCGTCGACGTTTTCAGACCGAGTACGCAACAACAGACAAAACCTTTAAGTGAAGATGAATATTTAGAAAGTCGTGAAGGTGCAAAAGGTGTTCAATTATATCTTGAACATTTCGATTTTGAATTGTTAGAAATGATGCTATCAGAACAGCTCATACCGAGTTCTATATTTGATGAGATCTCCCGTGTGACTATCGCGAAGCTTGCATTTTTCTATGATTTCGGTCCGATGGAAATGAAAGAGATTATTTTAATTGCGATGAATTACAGTAATAATGGTATGTTGACAGAGCGGGATTTACGTCGGGCGACGGTCGATTATTATAAATTAAATGTATCAAATAAAATACCAATTTTAGAACGGACATTTAAAAAAGAAGTTTCTGAGCAGGAAAATGAAGGTCAAGAATTATCGAAGGAAGATAAGCTCATTTATTATTTGGAGCAAACTTCGCCAAAGGAAATGTTGGCAGACATTTTAGGAGCAGAACCGTTTCCAGTCGATGTAGAATTAGCAGAGCGCTTAATGAATGTTCATAAGTTACCACACGATGTTGTGAACGTATTGCTTCAATATGTTCTCCTTCGAAATAATGGAAAAATAACGAATGGATTTGCAGAACGAATCGCTTCTCATTGGGCACATAAAAACATTAAAAATGCTCGAGAAGCGATTAATATTTCTCGTCGAGAACATGATCAATATATGAAGTGGTTAAAAGAGAGCAAAGAGAAAAAGATGAATGGACACCGCCCGGTCACACGAGTAGAAAAAGTACCAAAATGGATGAAGAAAGAAGATGCAAACAAACAAAAGAAAACGAAAGATCCATTAATTGAACAAAAGCGACTACAATTAATGAAAGAACTCGGTATTCAAGAAAGTTGAGGGATAAGATGAAACGAGCAGATGAACAGCTAGGAAATATTTTTCGAAATCAAGCGTTTTCGAAAAGATATGAGCAATTGTATCAAGAAACATTAAATCACCCTGATATCCGAGCATTTTTAGTCGAACATGACCTTGACCATACTGATGCAATCGTGAGTCGAAGTATGTCACGCCTTTATGAGTATGTGAATAGTTCTCATCAATGTACAGAATGTCCATCTTTAGAGACGTGTAAAAATGTGATGCAAGGCTACACACCAAAACT
>JASKZX010000121.1 GCA_030147435.1 Savagea sp.
AAAAGAAAAGTCGGTCATGAATTAAGTAAAAGTGCTTTTCTCCATGAAAATTTACAGCCGATTGCGCAGTTGATTGGAGAAGCAGCAATTGTAGAAAATGAGACGTTAAATAAAGAGTTAACAGAAAGTCGAATAGCAAAAGAAAAAGAAGCGGTAGAACCGGTCCGTATTTTACAAGGCCAAGTGATCGTACGAGAAGGTCAAGTGATTGATAGTGAAGTATACCGTCAACTTGAGTTAACAGGGTTATTAACAGAAGAGAAGTCGTATAAGCCACTTCTTGGATTATTACTCTTTTATTTTTTAATTGGCCTCGTCATTTATTTACAGTTTGCTCGAATGGATGAACCGATTGTCGATAAAAAGAAAGCGATTGTGATCGTTTATACCGTTTTATTTTTATTAGCGATCGCGATGCGACTGCTTGCTTTGATTGATGAAGAGTTTGATATGCAACTTGCTTTCTTATTCCCGACCGCTTTAGCGCCTTTACTCGTCCGTTTATTGACGAATGAAAAGTTAGCTTTAATGACGACTGTGATGACAGCGATTATCGCAGGACTCATTTTACAAGAAGGTTATGCTTCGATGATCCAAGTAGAAATTACGATTTATATTTTACTTGGGGGATTGTTTGCGATTTATTACTTAGGTGATAATCATCGCCGAGCGAGTGTCCTTCGAACGAGTTTAGGGGTAGCATTTGTAAATATCGGGTTTATCATCTTTTATTTATTATTAAATCAATCGACGTATCAATCGTCTGAACTGACTTTTTATATTATTGCTGCAGCAATTTCAGGATTGTTGTCGGGTGCGATGACGATCGGGTTACTTCCATTCTTTGAATCTGCATTCGGTTTATTATCGGATATGAAACTCATTGAACTTTCAAATCCGAACCATCCATTACTAAAAAAAGTGTTGACGGAAACACCAGGTACGTATCATCATAGTGTAATGGTCGCTAATTTATCCGAAGCAGCATGTGAAGCAATCGGAGCGCACGGATTACTTGCTCGTGTCGGTAGTTATTATCACGATATCGGAAAGTCAGTACGCCCGAATTACTTTATTGAAAACCAACACCCGGGGCAAAACCCGCACGATTTACTTAGTCCAGAACGAAGTCGAGACATTATTATCGCACACGTGACAGACGGAGTAGAACTATTGAAGAAGCATCAAATGCCAAAGCCAATCATTGATATCGCAGCGGAACATCACGGGACGAGCTTCTTAAAATATTTCTACTATGAAGCGAAAAAGACGAAAGAAGATGTGTCGGAAGATGATTTCCGTTATCCGGGACCAAAACCGCAAACGAAAGAAGCAGCTGTTGTTTCTATCGCAGATAGTGTAGAAGCAGCCGTTCGTTCGATGCCGGAGCCGACACCTGAAAAAATTGAAAATCTCGTTCATTCAATCACGCAAGATAAGTTGAATGATGGACAGTTTAATGAATGTGATATTACGGTGAGAGAATTGACGATTGTAGAAGAAACATTATGTGCGACATTAAATGGAATTTTCCATAGTCGTATTGAATACCCAACAGAGGAGGAATTACAATCATGATGACGATCGACTGTGTCGATACGACGAATACGTTAACGGATGAGCATGAAACACTCATCCGTGACATTTTGTCGTTTGGGGCAAAAGAAGAAGGATTAATGGATACATACGAAGTTTCCGTTACTTTTGTGCACGATGAAGAAATTCAAGAAATTAATGCGACGTATCGTGACAAAGATGCGCCGACAGACGTGATTTCATTCGCACTAGAAGAAGAAGGCGAAGGAGAAATCGCTTTTGAACGTCCGGAAGGGATGCCGATTATGCTTGGAGATATTATCGTTTCGGTCGATACATTACAACGACAAGCAGAAGAGTACAACCATTCATTTGAACGCGAACTCGGATTTTTAATTATTCATGGCTTTTTACATTTGCTCGGTTACGACCATATGACGAAAGAAGAAGAAAAAGAAATGTTTGGCCGACAAAATGAAATTTTAGAAGCGTTTGGATTGAAACGCGAATGAGAAAAATATTTCATTCATTCCGATACGCGATACGTGGTATAGGACATGCATGGAAATATGAGCGTCAAATGAAAATACATTCTTTTGCAGCGGTCTCTGTCGTTACAGCAGGTTATTTGACGGGAATTAATGCTTGTGAGTGGGTAGCCGTCTTATTGTTATCCGGGGGAGTCGTTGCGCTAGAGCTTGTCAATACGGCGATCGAACGTGTCGTCGACCTAGCATCTCCTGAGTATCATGAGTTAGCGAAACAAGCGAAAGATGTCGCAGCAGGAGCAGTTTTATTGTATTCAATGCTTGCAGCAGGCATTGGCTTATATATATTTATTCCAAAATGGTTTTTCTAGGAGTGATCAAATGAAACAATTATTTGAAGAAGCGAAAAAAGCACAGCAACAATCATATTCACCGTATTCAAACTTTCCTGTCGGAGCGGTAATTGAAGGAGAAGACGGTACGTTATATGCAGGAAGTAATATCGAAAACGCATCATATTCTTTAACGAATTGTGCCGAAAGAACAGCGATTTTTCATGCGATTACGCAAGGAGCACGTGATTTTAAACGTTTAGCTGTCATCGGACCGAATGAAGAACCGATTGCCCCATGTGGAGCATGTCGACAAGTACTCGCAGAGTTTTGTCGCCCAGATATGCCAGTTTTAATGTTTAATCAACAAGGAGAAGTGACAGAAACGACTGTTGAACAACTATTACCAGCAGCGTTTTCAAAGGAGGATGTATATGGATTATAATCAATCATTTCGTTCAGGTTTCGTCTCGATTGTCGGGCGTCCGAACGTAGGAAAATCAACATTAATGAATCAATTCGTCGGACAAAAAATTGCCATTATGAGTGATAAAGCACAGACGACACGAAATAAAGTACATGGGGTCGTAACGACAGATGATTCTCAAATCGTCTTTATCGATACACCAGGTATTCATAAGCCGAAACACCGCTTAGGAGACTTCATGGTAAAGCAAGCAAAAAGTACATTACCAGATGTCGACGTCTTACTCTTTTTAGTGAATGCATCAGAAAAAATCGGACCAGGCGATCGTTTTATTATGGATTTACTTCGTACAGTCGATGCGCCTGTCTTTCTCGTCGTCAATAAAATTGACCTCGTACACCCTGATCAATTACCAGCAATCGTTGAGTCGTATACGAATGAGTTTGATTTTGACGAAGTTTTCCCGATTTCTGCATTGCAAGGAAACAATGTCGACCGACTTTTCGCACGTATTGAAGAAGAGTTACCAGAAGGTCCGCAATATTACCCGAAAGATCAAGTAACCGATCACCCGGAACGCTTCATCGTTTCAGAATTTATTCGGGAAAAAGTATTGCACGAAACGCGAGAAGAAATTCCTCATTCCGTAGCAGTAGATATTGAAAAGATGGAGCGCGATGAAAATGGCATCATTCATATTATGGCTGTCATTATCGTTGAACGAAAGTCACAAAAAGGAATCGTCATCGGAAAAGGCGGTTCGATGTTAAAGACAGTTGGAACGAATGCGCGCAAAGATATTGAAAAACTTCTCGGATCGAAAGTCTTTTTAGAACTATGGGTAAAAGTGAAAGAGAATTGGCGGAATAAGCCATTCCATTTAAATGAACTCGGCTTCCGTGAAGATGAGT
>JASKZX010000145.1 GCA_030147435.1 Savagea sp.
ACTTCTTTTTTTCGTTCTTCTAACTGCAAACTGTATGCATATGTATCTTCGATTGCTTTAATTTGAACTTCGTCGAGAGAACCTGTCTGTTCTTTTCGATAACGTGCAATGAAAGGGACTGTATTTCCTTCTTTTAATAATTCAATGACGCTTTTGACACGCGATGGTTGAATATTTAACTTTTTAGCTACTTGCTGAATCATTTCAATTCCTACCTTTCAAAAAAGCTGGCAGTCGCCAGCTTTTCTTTTCTCTATTATAACAACTTTGCAGTAATAAATGTCGCATCATCGCTAAAGTCTATATTTTGATAAATCTTAAATGCTAATTGACATGCGCTACAACTTTCTTGCAATGTTTGTTTCGGGCTTCTCATCTTAATACCATCTGAGTGCATAAATAAAAGCGCCCCTGGTTCATAGTCAAAACGTTCGACTTTCACCTTTTGAGGACGCCCTGATAAATATCCTTGTTGCGGAATCGGGTAAATCATTTTTCCTGCTGGCTGTTGTACATACACTCGGACATTGCCAATTGCACTCATTTCTATTTGTCGCTGAACATAATCTACTTTTACAATCGTTACTGCTGCTCCTCGCTTATCTTTCATCTGTTCATTGCAAGCATTCATGAGTTCATCAACTGTATGATCAAATGTTACATATTCAAAAACCTCATAAATAACCACTGCGGACTCAAAAGCTTTCTTCCCACTTCCTAATCCATCAGCGATTACTAAAAATGCACCTTCTCCAACATCTTTCAGTAAATATGTATCACCTGATTCTTTATTTCCACGCTTTACTGCACCATAAGCATAAACTTTAATCGCTGCGTTTATAATTTCGTTCAACTTACTCGACTCCATCTGTTGCTAAAATTGCTTCCCGTAATTTTTTTAATGCACGACGTTGTAAGCGAGAGACATGCATTTGTGAAATCCCTAATAATTCTCCAGCTTCTTTTTGACTTAATTGATCAACATACGTATATTGTAAGATTTGTCGTTCACGATCACTCAATACTTCTAGTGCACTTGCAACAAGCATTCGCTGATCCATCGTTTCATACCCATCTTCTTGATCTCCGACAAGGTCCATGAGTGTAACTGTGCCGCCTTCGGAATCTGCATCTAATCGATAGTCCATCGATAACGAATGATAACTTTGTCCCATCTCCATCGACTCTAACACTTCTTCTTCAGAAAAGCCGATATGGTCGGCAATCTCTTCAATTGATGGTGAACGTTGTAATTCAATCGTTAATTCTTCCGCTGCTTTTTTAATTTTCGGTCCGATTTCTTTAATACGGCGTGGGACATGTACATCCCACGTTTTATCGCGTAAAAATCGTTTAATTTCTCCAATAATCGTCGGTACTGCAAACGCTTCGAATGAACGTCCTTTGTCTGGGTCAAATCGGCGAATGGCACCGAGTAAACCGAGCATACCGACTTGTGCTAAATCTTCGTGATACTGTTTTCCATAAGAATACTTACGAGCTAATGAATGAACGAGTCGGTTATAATTTAAAACGAGTTCTGTTTGAGCAGCTTCGTCTCCTGTCTCTTGATACCGACGAATCCACTCTTGCACTTGTTCTTGATCGGCAATTGGTCGTTCATTAGGAGAAGATTTGTTGTTCTTTGACATTTTCATCGCCTCTTTCTTTATCGAGGTACTTCGTCATGAAAACTGTAACTCCCTCCTCATGATGAAATCGTACTTCGTCCATCAAGGCTTCCATTAAGTAAAGCCCTAAGCCACCTTCACGTAATACTTCGGCGTCGACTAATTCATCATAAGGTCCTGTCGTCTGTCGAACTTCTTCAAAATCAAAACTTTTCCCGCGATCAGCAACCATAATTTCAATACGGTCTTCGTAAAGTCCACAACCGATCACGACTTCACCAGACTGTGCATCATCACTATAAGCGTGTTCGACCGCATTTGTGACTGCTTCACTCATCGCAATTTTTAAATCTTCAATCGCTTCGTAACTAAATCCAATTCGATTGGCAATACCTGATAAAGCTAATCGTGCTACGCCGATATATTGTGCTTTGGCAGGTAATTTCAGCTCAACATAATCATATTTTTGCATCTAAATCACCACTTTCCTTTTCGATATCAATCACTTCATTTAATCCTGTAATTTCAAACAAACGATAGAGTCGATCATTTAACCCTCGAAGTTGAAATGCACTCCCCGCTGCGGTCGCTCGTTTATAAATCCCGACAAATACACCGAGTCCTGTACTATCCATATAAGTTACTTTCGATAAGTCGATCTTAACGACAGTTTCATCTGTCCATTCAATGGCTGCCGCGCGCTCTTTTAATTGTGGCGCTGTATAAGCATCAATTTCTCCTTCGACCTCTATATATAAAGTGTTTTCAATAACTTGTTCATTTGCAATAATATTCACAATCCGCACCCCTTTATCAATCTATAATCCTACTTGTATCGTTACCCTTTTAAACGCTCCTTAAACATCAGGCAGCGACTTTTTTTAAAATAACGACTGTAAAATCGTCACGCAACTCAAAGTTTTGCGCTTGCATCAATTGATTGTACAGCTCTTCTGCCATTTGTTGAGCTGGTAATTGATGACGCTCAATCAACATTTCTTGAAGCTGTTCATCGGTAATAAATTGTTCATCTACCTTCGCTTCTGTCACTCCATCGGTCATAATGGCAATGAAATCTCCTTCTTGTAAAACGACTTGTTGCTCTTCATACGTTACGACAGGATGTACCCCGAGCAATAACCCTTTTGCATCAAGCAACTCTACTTGCTCTGTTTCTGCTCGATATAAAAGAGCGGGTTCATGTCCTGCCGAACCATAAGTAAATGTTGCTGTC
>JASKZX010000146.1 GCA_030147435.1 Savagea sp.
GTGAATTGTTCTACAATATATATTAAGGTAGGATTGGAAAAACGAAAGGAGTGCTTTTTAAGATGGATGAAGTACTATTGGCAAGATTACAATTCGCTTCAACAACTTTGTTCCACTTTATCTTCGTTCCTCTTTCAATTGGTTTAGCGTTCTTAATTGCAATTATGCAGACGCTTTATCATGTGAAAAAAGAAGAAATTTATTTAAAGATGACAAAGTTCTGGGCAATTTTCTTCCTCATTAACTTTGCGGTAGGAGTTGTTACAGGTATTCTCCAGGAGTTCCAATTCGGAATGAACTGGTCAGAGTACTCACGATTCGTAGGAGATATTTTCGGAGCACCACTTGCGATTGAAGCATTACTCGCATTCTTCTTAGAATCAACATTTATTGGTATTTGGGTATTCGGATGGGGTCGAGTTCCAAAATGGGTACACTTACTCTCAATTTGGCTCGTGTCATTCGGTACAATGCTCTCAGCATTCTGGATCTTAGCAGCGAACTCATTCATGCAGAACCCAGTTGGTTATGTATTAGAAGGTGGACGTGCTGAGATGAACGATATCGCAGCGGTATTGTTAAACGAAAAACTATGGGTAGCATTCCCTCACACAGTGTTCGCGAGTTTAGCGACAGGTGCTTTCTTCGTAACAGGAGTAAGTGCTTGGAACTATATGAAAAACCGTGACATGGAATTCTACAAACGTTCAATGAACATTGCTTTAATTGTAGCTCTTATTACATCAGCAGCATTAGCAATTACAGGTCACTCACAAGCGACACACTTAATGCACGCACAGCCAATGAAAATGGCTGCAGCAGAAGGTCTTTGGGAAGATTCAGGAGACCCAGCAGCGTGGACAGTAGTGGCAAATATCGATGTAGAGAATCGTGATACAACATTCCGCATTGATATTCCATACGCATTAAGCTACTTAACTTACGGAGAGTTTTCAGGAGCTGTTAAAGGGATGAACACGCTTGAAGCGGAACTCATCGCTGAACACGGCGAAGGAAACTATATTCCACCAGTTAAGACGACATTCTGGACTTTCCGTATCATGGCAGGTCTTGGAGGAGTTCTCGTCTTAGTAGCTGCACTCGGATTATGGTTCTCATACCGTGGAACTTTACAACAAAAAGGATGGTTCTTAAAGTTACTTATCCTTACAATTTTCATCCCGTACATTTCAAACTCAGCAGGTTGGATCATGTCAGAAGTTGGTCGTCAACCGTGGGTAGTTAATGGATTATTAGAAACGGCAGCAGCTGTATCGCCAAACGTTACAGCAGGACAAATTTTGTTCTCGCTCATTGCATTCTCTACAATTTATGCAATCTTAGGTATCTTAATGGTTATCCTCTTTATCAAGTACATTAAACGAGGACATCATGAAGAGCCGAAAGCAGACGTTTCAGCTACGGATCCGTTTGAAGGAGGCGCAAAATAATATGGTACTAACACTAGCAGAGTTTTGGTTCATATTAATCGGTGTTCTCTTCGTCGGGTTCATCTTCCTCGAAGGTTTTGACTTCGGCGTAGGAATGAGTACACAGTTTTTGGCAAAAGATGAAGACGATCGTCGTACACTAATTCAGACGATTGGTCCAGTTTGGGACGCTAACGAAGTATGGTTAATTACAGCAGCAGGTGCGATGTTCGCTGCTTTCCCACACTGGTATGCGTCAATCTTCAGTGGTTACTATCTCGTGTTCGTATTACTTTTACTCGCGTTAATCTTACGAGGTGTCTCGTTCGAATTCCGTGAAAAAGGAGATACGAAACGTTGGAGATACAACTGGGACTGGGCATTATTCACAGGTAGTATCGTTCCACCATTCATCTTTGGTGTTCTTTTCACAAGTTTAATTCAAGGAATGCCAATTGATGCAGAAATGAACGTATTCGCAGGATTCACTGATTACTTCAATATCTTCACAATTCTCGGTGGACTTGCATTTGTATTACTTTCATATTTACACGGACTTTACTATATCGGTTTAAAAACAGTTGGCGAATTACGTCAGCGTGCATTTAAACAAGCAAAAGTTGTCTATATGATTACAGGACTTGTTTTAGTAGGATTCATCGTTATGATGAAACTTGATTCAGCAGCATTCGATGTGCACGGCGGACTCTTAATTTGGGTTTACGTTGCAATCGTTGCAATTTACGGAGTTCTCTTCTTCTTCATGAACAAACAACGTGAAGGTTGGAGCTTCATTATGACAGGTCTCGTATTGATTCTCGTAATGACATCATTCTTCGTGGCGCTCTTCCCGAACGTCATGATCAGCTCAATCGATCCAGCATTTAACTTATCAATCGCAGAAGCGGCATCAGGTGATTACTCATTGAAAGTAATGACTTACGTAGCTCTTACACTCGTACCAGTAGTTCTTGCGTACACAATCTGGAGTTACTATGTATTCCGCAAACGCGTAACTGGAGAGCGTCAAGCGTAATCAATGGACAAACATATACTGACATATGATGGCAGTAAACAAACAATGGCAAGCGTTGGGCTACTCACTGTAGCCCAAGCTTTTGCTATTATTGTACAAGCTATCTATCTATCAAAAGCGATTACGCAAATGTTTCATGGAGAACCTTGGAAAGATGTTCTTATGTCATTTGCGATTTTTTTCATTGCACACGTTTTTCGACAAGCATTCCAATGGGGAAAAGAGCGTATAGCTCACCGTTTTGCTGATCGAACGAGCGCCCATTTTCGTGGTTTACTAGTCGAAAAGATTTTTGAATTAGGACCTGAAGCAGTCGGGAAGCATGGCTCAGGAGATTTAATTACGTTAACACTTGAAGGTGTACCGAAGTTTCGGAAGTACTTAGAGTTATATATTCCGCGCCTCGTATCAATGGCAATCATTCCAGTGGCAATCGTATTATTCGTATTTCCACTCGATTGGGTATCAGGAATTACTCTCGTACTCGTCTTACCGACATTAATTATTTTCTTAATTTTGATCGGAATCGTTTCGAAAAATCGAATCGATGATCAAATGGAAACGTATCGATTATTATCACGCCACTTTTTAGATTCATTACGTGGTCTTGTCACATTAAAGTATTTAGGAAAAAGTAAATCACATGAGACAGCGATCGATACAGTAAGTAATAAATATCGAATTGCAACGAACCGCGCATTGAAATATGCGTTTTTATCGTCTTTTGCACTCGATTTCTTCGCTAGTTTATCTGTAGCGATTGTTGCTGTTTTTCTCGGATTCCGGTTAATCAATGGAACAGTAATGCTTGAACCAGCATTAGCAATTTTAATTTTAGCGCCTGAATATTTCTTACCTGTACGTGAATTAGGAAGCGACTTCCACGCAACAGTGGACGGTCAAGATGCAGGAAATGAAATTCGAGGGATTTTAGCAGACACTTCCGATCGTGAACAAGTCGATGCCAAAGTTCCAACGTGGACGAAAGATAGTGTTCTACGTGCATCGAACATTACGAAACTCGGAGATGAAGAGCAACAATTGCTAAAAGATCTTTCATTTGAAGTGAAAGGCAATGAAAAAATAGGAATTGTTGGTGTGTCCGGAGCAGGAAAATCAACATTGATCTCAGTTTTATCTGGATTTGCTCAAAATGAAAAAGGTACATTTACAATCGATGGTGTAGAAGTGCCACATTTAACGACACCTAGTTGGCAGCAACAAATGTCTTATATTCCACAACATCCGACAATTTTCTCAACGACGATGTTAGAAAACTTACGCTTCTATGCACCGAATGCTACACGTGAAGAAGTAATGGAAGCAGTTGAACGTGTTGGCTTAACTGATCTCGTCAATGAACTACCAAATGGTTTAGATGAAGAGATTGGTCACGGTGGACGTGAGTTAAGTGGAGGAGAAGAACAACGTGTCGCTGTTGCTCGAACATTGTTACAAAAGAGCTCAGTTCTTATTTTTGATGAACCAACGGCACATTTAGACATTGAAACAGAACATGACATTAAAGAGATTTTAGTTCCATTGTTAGAAGATAAACTCGTCTTCTTTGCAACACACCGTCTCCATTGGATGAAAAATATGGATACGATTCTCGTTATGGATCAAGGAGAAATTGTGGAACGTGGAACACATGAAGAGTTATTAGCAAAAGGTGGAACGTATGCAACACTTATTGAAGCTCACCGGAAAGGAGGAATCCGTTGAGTTATTATGTAGAGACTTATGTTAAGCCTTATATGAAAAAATATAGTTCCTTAATGCTTATGACGATTATTTTAGGAACACTCGCTTTATTATCAGCAGCTGCATTAACATATACGTCCGGATATTTAATTACTCGGGCATCGGAAAAGCCTGAAACAATTTTACTCGTTTACGTACCGATCGTTATGGTACGAGCATTCGGTATTTCACGTTCAGTCCTCCGATATTTAGAAAACTTATTAGGTCATGATGCAGTTTTAAAAGTATTAGCTGACATGCGATTATCCCTTTACCGAGCGTTAGAACCACAAGCATTATTTATTCGTTCAAAATTCAAAACAGGTGATTTGCTCGGGGCTCTTTCTGATGATATTGAACATTTACAAGATGTTTATATTCGTACGGTTTTCCCTACGATGATCGGTTTATTTATCTTTATGTTCGCAGTCGTTTGGTTAGCGGTGTTTGATTGGGTTTTCGCAATATTTATGGCACTCTGTTTAAGTGTCGTCGTATTTATTTACCCACTCATTTCTTTATATTTTTTAAAGAAACACCAAAAAGAATCAAAAGAACGACACGCTCATTTGTATAAAACGTATACGGATGCAATTTTAGGTGTGAGCGATTGGATCATTAGTGGTCGCCAAAAAGAATTTGTTTCAACATTTTTAGAAGATGCGCGTAAAAGTGACGCTTCTGAACGTAAACTTGATTATTGGCATCAAACACGTCAGTTTCAATTGCAAGTATTTACAGGTATTTTAGTCGTTGTTGTCGGAATATGGGCAGGTTTTCAAGCGGCAGAAGGTGTCATTGCTCCGACATATATCGCAGCATTTACACTTGTCGTGATGCCAATACTTGAAGGAATGATCCCAATTTCACACGCAGTCGAACGTATTCCTGTATATGAAGAGTCATTCCGTCGACTCGATGAGATTGAAAAGTTTGCTCCAGCAGAGACGAAAGAACAAGTCGTTGAACCAAACTTTGAACGTCCTGCGATTGATATTCAAGGAGCGACGTACCGTTATACTGAAGATGGAAAAAAAGCAGTTAATGATGTAACATTACAAATTCCATACGGTGAAAAGATTGCTGTACTCGGAAAAAGTGGTGCAGGAAAATCTACATTGATTCAGCTCATTCTTGGAAATTTAACACCGACAGAAGGAAAAGTTCGTATTGATGGTCAAGATCCGACACAGTACGGAGATGGAATTTATGAGTCGGTCAGCGTACTCAATCAGAAGCCGTATTTATTTGCAACTTCTGTAGAAAACAATATCCGTCTTGGTAATCATGAAGTACCGCGTGAAAAAATCGAAGAGATTGTAGATGCTGTCGGTTTAGGTGATTACATTTCATCATTACCGAAGCAGTTAGATACACAGATGGAAGAAACAGGTCAACGTTTCTCAGGTGGTGAACGTCAACGTATCGCGTTATCGCGTATTTTAGTAAAAGATACACCGATCGTTATTTTAGACGAGCCAACTGTCGGACTTGATCCTGATACAGAATATGACCTCGTACAAACGATGCTCGATGCATTAGGGGATAAAACCGTCATTTGGATTACTCACCATTTAACAGGAATTGAAAAAATGGACCGCGTCTTATTTATGGACGAAGGGGAAATTGCGATCTTAGGAACGCATGAAGAGTTATTAGAAACAAATGAACGTTATCGTCGCCTTTATGAGCTTGACCGAGGATTATAATGAAGTGAAAATCTCGCAACCGGTAAAAGGTTGCGAGATTTTTTATTGCATTAATGCTGCAAGAATTGCTTTTTGTGCATGTAATCGATTCCCTGCTTGGTGGAAAACGTAAGAGTTCGGTCCATCAATGACACTTGTTGCTACTTCTTCTTCACGGTGAGCAGGTAAGCAATGAAGGAACATATAATCGTCTTTCGCATGGCTGACGAGCGCATCGTTAATTTGATAGTCTTTAAAATCGATCAGACGTTGAGCGCTTTCTTCTTCTTGTCCCATGCTCGTCCAAACATCTGTATAAATCGCATCTGCTTGTTGAACAGCTTCTGTTGCATCGTATGTCGTCATGAAGGAGCCGCCATTTTTTTCTGCGAGCGCTTTTACTTTTTGTCCAATCGCTTCATCGAATTCGTAGCCTTTCGGTGTAGCGACTGTTAATTCCATCCCCATATGTGCACCGGCAATCATGAGGGAATGTGCAACATTGTTTCCGTCCCCAACATAAGCGAGTTTTAGTCCTTTTAAAGAGCCTTTCACTTCGAGAATCGTTAATAAATCTGCCATTGCTTGTGCAGGGTGATAAACATCTGTTAATCCGTTGATCACAGGAATCGAAGCATGTTCTG
>JASKZX010000155.1 GCA_030147435.1 Savagea sp.
TTACCCATTTCCCTGCAGGAGTTTGTCCGAAACGATTTGATGCCCAGTCTGCTTCATTACCTACTTCTCCAATATCAAAAGCAAGCCCTGTTTGGTGCTCTGAGTATCCTGGACGTGCACTGTAGCGGTCTGCTGCAGCTTGTCCGTCACGAGCGACGTAACGATCGTAAAGTTCGACTTGATAATCGTATGAACGAAACGTACTGAAAGCAGTAATCGTAAATCCTGCTTCTTTTGCATCTTTTGCCATCTCTTCAAACGCGTGACGTGCATCTAGGTCTTCTCCCGGATTAAATGTTGCTGGTAATGGATATTGTTTACTTGCAATTAAAATACCGTCAATATATGTCGGTTGACTCGGTAAAGTCATTCCTTCTATGTAACCATTCTCATCAACAACAATTTCCTCTTCTTCCTCAACTTCTTCAGCAGGCTCTTCTTTTTTCACTTCTTCTTTCTCTTCAGTTGCTTCTGTATCGTTCGCTTCTTCTACTTCGTTCGTTTCTTCTGTCTTCGCTTTTTCTTCAACGACTTCTTCTTCTCCAAAAAATGCATCTTTCTGCCATAAAACGACGATTCCTAAAAACAAAATACCGACAATGAGCATCGCCCAGACAGACTTTCTCGATGGTTGTTGTTGACTCATACAATCTCTCCTTAATAGAAGAAAAGGAATGATGCATCCACCATTCCTTTTTCCCTTCTTATTGTTCTTCTTTTACTGGTATTTCTTTTGCATAAAAAAGACGACCTAAAATCGTTTGTAATACGAGGAGTAATCCACTCACTGTCCAGTAAAGTGGAAGTGCTGCCATCACGTTAAATGAAATGACCATAATCATGATCGGTGAGAAATAAATCATAAACTTCATCTGCTGTTGCTGTTGTTCTGGCATCGTCCATAAAGAAATACGTGCTTGTACGAAGTAAACGAGACCTGCGAGTAAAGTCATCGCAATATCTGTTTCTCCTAAGTTAAACCATAAAAACGGTTGCTCTTTCACTTCTGGTGAATAAAGGATCGCAAAATACAATCCCATAATGATCGGCATTTGAATGAGTAGTGGTAAACAACCCATATTGAGTGGGTTTACACCGTGCTTCGAATAAAGCCCCATCATTTCTTGTTGTAATTTTAATAATGCTTCTTGATCATTACGTGCTTTTGCATCTTTTAACTTCGCCTGAATCTCTTCCATCTCCGGACGAAGTGCATCCATTTTCACTTTCATTTGTTGCTGTGATTTGTAATTGCGTAACATAAATGGCATTAACACGAATCGAACAATGACTGTAATAATAATAATTGCCCAACCGTAACTACCACCTGTTTGATTACTAAAAAACTCTAAAAACCATTCCATCGGACGGACGAATGTCCCGTAGAAAAATCCTGTTTGGTTTTCTACACTTTGACATCCACTTAAAAATAGCGCAGTTGCTGCGACTGCTATCGCAAGCAGTGCTTTTTTATTCAATCGCTTTCACCTACAGTTTCTTTAAACTACTTGAAATTATACAACAGATGTCACATAGAATACAAATATCCACGTAAAAAACCGGCAGTAATTTATCTACATAAATCACTGCCGTACTTTATATGTTAGCTTAACTGAACATTCGGTTGAATTTTGTAATGGAAAAAGTCACGCTCTAAACTATTACGGAAACGTCGTGGTGTTTGTCCCGTATACTTTTTAAAGATACGTGTGAAATAACTTTGATTACAAAAATGGAAACGGTTCGAAATGTCTGAAATTTTCTCTGTAGAAAAACGTAAATAATATTGCGCTTCTTCTACTTTACGAATGTTAATATATTCAACTAATGTCACACCTGTATGTTCTTTAAAAATACGTGATAAATGACTCGTACTTACGTTGAACTCTTCAGCAATTCCTTCGACGCTTAAAAAGGAAAGTAAATGTTCATCAATATAACGAATCACTTCGTTCACTGTATCATGTGCAAATGTCGGTGCGTGACGTCCTCGTAATGCATACATATAAAACTCTAACAATTCATCTGCTACGGCAAATTCATTGTCATTTGTAATTTTATTCATGACGATCGTATCGCAAACGACGTTAAATGCGAATGCTTCTTCTGAACTTAAATGGTGAAAAGCTAAGCGACGTGTCACGAGCCCCGATAACACGATTAAATAGTTTTGTACGCAAATCGGCTCATCTTCTCGTTTTTCATTCATATATTCAATTAACTGATATAGTTTTTCACGTGCGCTATCTTTATCTAAGTATTCCAAATCTAGTAAAAAAGCATCTTCTAATCGATAAAATGTTTTTAAGTCTGGAAGCTCACTTTCTTCCTGATTATACCAATTGTCATAGTACTCTGGTTCTTGCAATGCTGTATTGATCATATGATTCATAAGGAACCCTCCCAAAAAATATCTTCTAAACAAAAATAAAGCGCCTCTCTATTACTATTTCGGTTGAGAAACGCTTTTATTAATCATTTTAAGTGATTTTCTTCATATTTTTTTTATTTTTCTTCTTTTTTATCACTTTTCGCATCTTCTTTTGCTTCCTCTTCAACCGCTCGGTTATAATACTGAACGCCTGTTTGTGCACCTTCCTCAACCATCTCTGTGTCACGGAAGTCATATGGGTCTGGGTTCCCTGCTTTTTCAACTAAATCACTATGACGTGGGTCATGTGGTGGAATTTCTGGTACTTCATGCTGTTTTTCTTTCTCTTGTTGTTCATCGTTCGAAGGAATGATTGTTTCTACCGTCTCTTCCACCTTCTCTTTCATATCATCTGCCCAAACTTTCGCTTTTTCACGGTTTTTTGGGTCGCGGAAATATGCATATGCTGCCCCTGCTCCTGCTGCTAACGCTGTAAGTAATAGTCCTTTTTTCTTTGCCATGATAAATAGCCTCCTTGTTTTTCTTGTACATTCATCTTTTATATACTTACCCAAAAGATATACAAGTAAACATCAATAGGAGACTATTTATTCACATTCTTCAATTTTTTTATTCTACTTCTTTTGCATAAGCAAATACCGCTGCGACATATAACAAAATCGACGGTAGTAAAATACCACCTGCAAAAACACCTGAACCGACAAGCCATTTCATAGCACCTTTTGCAGGACGATCGGTCGGCAACTGACGATAAGCGATGATAGATAACACAAAACTAATGACCATCATCCCTGCAAAAATAAAGAAGTACGTATCATTTTGTAACACCCACTCATAAAGGAAATCAAACTCTGCAACAGTTAATCCGTTACTTGAATCATGCATTAATGACTCTGTTACTTGATCGTATAAAGCGGGGTCTTGAGCAACTTTATTTGCGCCAACTCCTAGCCCTAAAGCGACTGCGAAACCGATAAGTACGAGTACTTGTGCAAATACGATCAACACTTTTTCAGCTGTACGACTGATCAATCCATTCACTCCTTAAAAAAAGAGCGCTCTTTTTGTGCAGAGCGCCCGTACGATAATTTATTCTTCTTCCGGCTTTGTCACTTCGCATTGTAAATCTTGGTATTCTGGATAACGTTTAAATGCTGCTACGACATACGTACAAACTGGCTCGATTTTATAATCATTTTCACGAGCATAACTTGCTGCACGGTCGAGTAACTTTTTCGCTACTCCTTGTCCACGGAGTTTTTCTGAAACGAAAGTGTGGTCGACTACCATCACATCTCCAAGTAGTGTCCAAGAAATTTCTGCGAGACGTTCTTCTCCGTCCATTTGACGGAAACTAAACGTATCATCACCAAAGTCTACAAATTCTAATTGTAATTCCATTTGACATACATCCTTTCATCGATCACTCTTTTGCAAAAAATGATCGGATTTTCTCCCATAAATTACGGAAAAACTGTTTGACGTCTTCCCAGAAACCTGGGTCGATATTGTCGATTTTCTCTTTTAATTTTGATGAAAGATCTCCAAGTTGATCTGAAATTTTATCGAAATCGATATTGAGTCCTCGAATACGATCCATTAAATCGATGAGTAATTGACGATCTTCTTCACTTAATTGGATATCTAACTTTTCTAATTGTTCTTTCACAATTCGTTCGACATCTTCTTTCGTCGCTGGTTTTTGCTCACCGATTTGTTGTTTAATTTCTGTTAACAACTGCGTAATACGGTCTTCATCAACACCTGCATCATCTGCAAGCTTTGTCGCAAGGTTTAATTCATCATTCGCAACGTCCGTACGTTCAGTATCTAAAACGCCCCCTGTTACTTCATACGCTTTATAAATACCGACAAGTGCCGAATGTCCCGTCACAGGTTTCGGTGCTGCTACTTCTACAATCGCATCTTCGACACCAGCTGTCGCCATCGCTGTCGCATACATCGATGACGTTACTTGCGTAATATCATTCGGTGTAACGATACGAATATCAAGTCCTTTTCCAGCATCTTGACGTGTAATTTTTACCGAAGAAAACATGCGTGCATTCGGATTCCCATCCGGAATATATTTTACGAGCTCTTGGCCTGTAACGACGTGTTCTTCGACATCATCTCCAACGTTTAAACTTTGTTGTACACGCGCTTTTTCATCCGCACTTAAATTAGCGCCGTAGACGACAATCGGTACCCCGAGTTTCTCATCAATGACGTCTTGTTCAACAGCACTCGCTTTAAGCGGTGCGATGAACAGTGATACGGTTAAAACGAAAGCGGTGAGTAATGCTAAATGACGCTTCCACATAGTTATCACTCCTTTAGTCTACCAAATTATACGATTGAAGGAGAAAAAAGTTCCTTATTATTTTTGAATAAGTGTCGTCCAACCGTCTTTTTGTTCGACGAATCCTTTTTTCATGAGGCGACCTAATGCACGTTTAAATGCACCTTTACTCATATTAAACATGCCTCGAATCTCTTCAGGGTCCGAACGGTCATGAAATGGCATTTCGCCACCTACTTCTTGTAAATACGTAAAAATCGTTTGCGCATCGTCATCGAGTCGTTCTTCGCGGCGTGGTAAAAATGAACCGTTTAATGTTCCGTCTTCTTTTACACCGATTACGCGCACGTCGACTAATGAACCGAGACGTGGCTCTTCTTTTCGCTCTGATTCATGAACGAAAATACGATACATTTTGCGTCCTTCTGTCAGTAAAAATGTGCCGACTGGCAGTAAACGGTACGGACGTGCTTGAAGGTCCGCGTTATGAAGCGTCGCATCTGCTTCATCGATCATTTCTTGCACGACTGTTTCTGTCGCTAGACGAGCAAATAACGTACCTCCTCCATCTGTTCGAAGCGTCATGAAGAGACGATCTCCGACATCTGGCCATAATTTACGTAAACGAGGTAAATCGCCACGGTCGACAAGTACTTCAATCGTCGAACCGATATCTACATATACTCCTTCATCATCTTGACGCAACACAGTCGCCCATCCGTACTCACCGACTGTCATTTCTGGTAAAAATGTCGTTCCTGTTAATTCACCGCGGCGATCGACGTATAAAAATAACTCTCGCTCATCGCCATGTGTTAATTCTTCTTGAATATCTGATGCGTTTAAAAGAACAGTAACATCTTCATTTTCAAAACGAAAACGAGAACCGTCATCTTCTACATAACGCATCTTTTGAATCGTACCTGCTTGTATAATCATTCTATCTCATCCTTCTTTTTTAACCGGGTTTCTTTTAGTTTTTCTAAAAACTCCGGGCTTTCTTGCATCGTTTCTACTAAGTCAGTAATACGATCCATTGCATTCCAACTTAAGTGATGTTCGATACCTTCTACATCTTCATAAATATTTTCTTCTTCGACACCGATCAGTCGTAAAAACTCTTCTAACATCTCATGACGTCGCACGAGTTTATAACCGAAACGCATCCCTTTATCTGTTAACTCTAATCCGCGATAACGTTCGTAGACGACATATCCTTCACGATCGAGTCGTTGCACCATTTTCGTTACAGAAGATGGTAAAACAGAAAGTGCTTCTGCAATATCTGATACACGTGCTTCGCCACGCATCTCATATTGTAAATAAATTTGTTCAATATAATCTTCCATACCGGGTGTTGCCACTATTTCCGCCTCCCGCTCATATTTTTCCTTCCTATGAACTATCTGTTTCAGCTCTTCCTCTCTTTTTTCAGAAAAAAAAGAGGATGAGTTTATCATCCTCTTCTATTATGTCAACAATCGTGCGAATTGACAACTACTAGCCTTAGTCAATTTTGCCGTAAATACACGTATTGCGTAAATGAGTACCGTCTGCGGTTA
>JASKZX010000157.1 GCA_030147435.1 Savagea sp.
TTCACCTGAAATAGGTGGCGCTTTTTTTCGTGAGAGGAGGAAGAAAGTTGAATAAAAATCACGCACTATTATTGTTGTTAACGAACTTATTCATTGCCTTTTTAGGTATTGGACTCGTCATTCCTGTACTTCCTACATTAATGAATGAACTACATATTAGTGGTTCTACTGTCGGATATATGGTGGCGACATTTGCGATTGCTCAGTTGTTATTTTCACCAATTGCTGGACGTTGGGTGGATACTTTTGGACGTAAACGTATGCTCGTGATCGGACTCTTTTTATTCAGTTTATCGGAGTTATTATTCGGTATCGGAACGGTTGTTGAAACATTGTTCGTTTCGCGCTTTTTAGGAGGATTAAGTGCTGCATTTATTATGCCTGCAGTTACAGCTTTCATCGCTGATATTACAACGGTTGAAAATCGTGCAAAAGCACTCGGTTACATGTCTGCATCGATTTCAACAGGGTTCATTATCGGACCAGGAATCGGAGGGTTTTTAGCAGAGCTCGGTCACCGTGTGCCTTTCTTCTTCGCAGCGGGCCTTGCATTCATAGCAACTATTTTTTCAATCATCGTTTTAAAAGAGCCTGTTCGACAAAAAGTAGAAGATGTCGTCGGAGAAGAGATGACAGGTTTCCGTCGCATTTTTACTCCAAAGTTTTTCGTTCCATTTATGGTAATATTCGTCTCAACAGTAGGACTCGTCGCATTTGAAGCGACATTTAGTCTTTATATGGATCATAAGTTCCAATTTACGCCGAGAGATATCGCGATTGTCATTACAGGAGGGGCGATTGTTGGAGCAATTGCACAAGTAGCACTGTTTGATAAACTGACACGTCGCTTTGGTGAGATTCGCGTAACGCGCGTTAGCTTTTTAATATCAGCTTTCTTCGCCTACTGTATGACGATCGTACACGAATACTGGATGATTGTACTCGTTACTGTCTTTATTTTCGTCGGTTTCGACCTTATCCGTCCTGCAGTTACTTCTTACTTATCAAAAATTGCAGCGAATGAACAAGGTTTTGTCGGCGGGATGAACTCGATGTTTACGAGTATCGGAAATATTATCGGGCCTATTATTGGCGGAGCATTATTTGATATTAATTTAGATTATCCTTATCTATTTTCAGTCGTCGTATTAATGATCGGTTACATCTTATGTTTCTTCTGGGTAACGAAAATACCATCAACGAAAAAAACGGAAGCTTCTCATTAAGAGAACTTCCGTTTTTTTGTTTAAAAATCATAATAAGGAAAAGGCTCCCCTTCATCATACTCTCCATAATAATGGTATTCTCCCATCATGCTAGGATAAAATTTATCCGCTTCTGGGTCATAAGCGAAATGTCCGACGAGATAAAAATGCTCAAGCTCTGGATTGTCTGCTCGAATCGTTAATGTATCGTGATTTAAAGCATTTTTAAACACATCTCCTTCTAATACAAGAGGGTGTACCACCTCTTTATCCAATTTTGAACGTTCTAACAAAAATCGATAAAACTCATCCGTTGATAAATTACTTCGACGAGCTATTTCTTTCTTTTTCTCTCCTTGAGCTTTTTCCTCTTGATATGCCTTTTCACGAGCTTTTCTTTCCTCTTCTTCTTTCGCTTTTTCTTCTTTTTCTTTTTGAACAGCAATTTCGCTTATTCTTTTTTCTGCTTTTTCTTTCCATGTAATGATTGTTTCATTTTCCTTTACTGCTTCTTCAGAAATCGTATTATATGTCTGGATAATTGTTTCATACTCTTTTTCATCATACAAACGTTCAAATTTTTGATTGAAAGAAGCGAGTTGTTGTTCTTTCATTACTTTCGTTATATCTTCTTCAAATAAATCCATCACTTCCTTCAATATTTCTTGTTCTTTTTTAGGCAACTCTGCAGGTATTAAATTATGTATAATTGCATTCGGTAAATATATCCCTTGCCCTTCTTTTAAAAACTGTTGCCATCTTATCCACTTTTTAGTCGTCTGTAGCCAACTATTTACTGCTACAGTATCTTTTTCCTCACGTGCTTCCTCAAAATATTGAAAGGCTTTCTCATAATTTTTCGCTTTTACTTCTTGCAACCCTTGTTGATATGTAGTTGTATACGTATCTGTTGACTCGCAACTACTTAAAAAAAGAGCCATTATGAAAATTATAACTATTTTCTTCATATACTCTCCCCCTAAAAATTAGTAACTATAATGAATAGAAACAGAATAACCAATCATTGTCAATGACTTGTTTCAATTAGAACCAATCAATCGGATACTCTTTTTGTGGAGCAAGTAAATAATGTTTGCGCAACTCTTGAATGAATCGCTCTTTTGGTACTTCATATAAAATATAATCAGATGAATGATCATTTACTTGTCGAAATAACTCCCATGACATTTGACTTCCTTCTAACACATACGGTAATTTCTGAATCGCTCGTTGTGATTGCTCATTCGTTTTTCTTACACACATTAATACAGTGTCAATTGAAGTCTTTGTAAACAACTCCATTAAAAATTGACGCTTTGCTGGCTGGTTATATCCTTTCCCTTGGTAAGGTTTTCCGAGCCACGTTGCTAAAAACCCTATGTTGTTATTAATATCGTACAGACTAATTGTACCGATCACCGCATCTTTTTCATCATGAATAATACGAGAGATTGTTTCCCCTATGAGCTCCTCTTGTATTAGTTGCTCATTTAAACGTAAAAATGCATTGAAGTTTTCTACATGATGGCGAACGTAGGATTGAACTTCTGGATGAATCATCAGTTCATACAATTCTTTTTGAGCACCTTCATTAAAATCTCTTTTTTTGATCATTAAACATTTCCCCGCACTACACGCTAGCGGTGTCATTTGTAGTTGGTCCATAGAAACCATCCCCTTTTGTTTTTGTTCTTCCCTTTTGATGAAAACAAAAACAAGGAGTGATGATTAAACATAAACGTTTAACAATTTTATTATTTTCAATTTTTTTAGGCGACAGTATGCCTTGAGCATGGTACGATTTGAAAGAAAGAGACAATGAAGTTTTGTCTTTAGCATTAGTTATAGAGAGGGTTGGAAAGTATCAATGAAAGAAAATTTTTGGAACGAATTACCGCGTCCGTTTTTCGTCTTAGCTCCGATGGAAGATGTCACAGACGTCGTCTTTCGCCACGTCGTGAGCGAAGCAGCACGTCCTGATGTATTTTTCACAGAGTTTACGAACTCGGCAAGCTATTGTCATCCTGAAGGAAATGCAAGTGTTCGAGGGCGCCTGACGTTTACAGAAGATGAACAACCGATCGTCGCACACATTTGGGGCGACCGTCCTGAATTTTTCCGAAAAATGAGTATCGGGATGAAAGAGCGCGGTTTTAAAGGAATCGATATTAATATGGGCTGTCCTGTTCCGAATGTTGCAGGAGACGGAAAAGGTAGTGGACTCATTCTTCGTCCAGACGTTGCAGCAGAACTGATTGAAGCTGCAAAAGCAGGAGGACTTCCTGTCAGTGTCAAAACGCGTCTCGGATACTACGAAGTAGATGAGTGGCGCGATTGGCTTACACACTTACTACAACAAGATATTGCGAACTTATCGATTCATTTACGTACACGAAAAGAAATGAGTAAAGTTCCTGCTCATTGGGAACTCATTCCTGAAATTAAACAGCTCCGCGACGAAATCGCTCCGCAAACATTATTAACGATTAATGGAGATATTCCGAATCGTCAAGTCGGACTAGAACTCGTTGATAAATATGGGGTCGATGGCATTATGATCGGCCGAGGTATTTTTACAAATCCGTTCGCTTTCGAAAAAGAACCGAAAGAACATACGAGTAAGGAATTGTTAGAGCTCCTTCACTTACATTTAGACTTACACGATAAATATTCAAAAGAACTTGAACCACGTCCTTTCCAAGCGTTACACCGCTTCTTCAAAATTTATGTCAAAGGGTTCCGTGGTGCAAGTGGTTTACGTCATGCTTTAATGAGCACTTCTTCAACAGACGAAGTTCGACAAATGTTGCAAGCATTTAAAGAACAAGAGTAAAAAAGAGGTTGGAAAAATTTCCAACCTCTTTTATTTTAATCTTTTTGTTCAAACGGATGATGCAATTGTTGAACAATACCTTTAACATCATTTTGTTGAACGTAACGATCCATCCTCGCAGTAGCTCTCCAATAATGGTAAATTAAACGGTCCATCCAAAGAATATACTCTACTTCTGTCATCGCTGTTTCAACTTCTTTATCTTTTAAAATCGTATGTTCAAAATATTGTTCGCGTCGACGTTTCCTTTCAGCAGCCATTTCTTGAGAAGCGACACGTAAAATTTCTGCAGCAAACTTCATTTCTTTATCTTGCTGAATGTAACGTTTCATATCAACGAACACATCTGTCCATTGTTCATTCATCTTTTCTTTTACGTACGGTGCGCTTAACATGCCAGGCTCTTGCATTACTTTCACAAGTCGACTTAAATGATCAATCGTATGTAATAATTCGATATGTTGCTTTCGGTCTTTTGACGACTTTGAATCTATGTTTGTCATATAGTCCCCGGTTTCACTTAAAGCTTCTTCAATAACTGCCAATCGTTCTTCATAAGACTCTGTAGATTTTGACTTCATCAACATTTCTAACAATAGATCTGTTAATTCTCGTGTGATCGTTACTAGCGTTTTAAATACAACATCTAATGCAACAGGCGGAATTGATACGATACTTTGGTCTAAATGTGCAGTTAAAGCGTTCGGCTTTTCTGGTAATAACTTTGTCAAAAGTCGTGCAAAAGGCTGAACAAATGGAATAAATAAAAGCGCACCAATCAAACTGAACATCGTATGGAAGATGGCCAATCCAATCGTTTCATCAAATTGTCCTGTCGCCTGTATCGTTAGCCATTCTGTCAACTGTAAAATGAGCGGAGCTCCAATAATAATTGCTAATGCTGTAATGACATTAAATAAAAAGTGGGTCATCGCCGTTCGTTTTGCCGCAACAGATGCACCAATTGCAACGACGAGCGCTGTTGCAGTCGTTCCGATGTTTTGACCGATAACGAGATAAAAAGCTTGCTCAAAATCGATAACATTTGCATAAAGCGCAGTTAATGTTGCTGCCATCGAAGCACTCGAAGCTTGCATAATTATTGTCATTAACATTCCGATCAAAACGAGTGATATCTTTCCAACGAGCGTTGCTGCTGTAACTGACTCAAATGAAATAAAATCTTGAGCATTTTCCATCCCTTGTTGTAAAACGTCAATCCCATAAAACAATAAACCGAACCCGGTCAAAATGCTTCCATACGTTTTAAAACGTTTCGAACCGACAAATTGGGAAAATACACCGATACCGATAATCGGCAATGCCATCGCAGACAAGCTCACTTTAAAGCCAATTAAAGAAATAATCCAACCTGTACTCGTACTTCCAATATTTGCACCAATAATAACACCGATCGACTGTGTAAACGTTAAGAGCCCTGCACTTACAAAGCCGACTGTTAATAACGTTGTCGCTGTCGAGGACTGCATTAATATCGTCATAAAAGTCCCGGACAATACGGCACTCGTCGTACCCCCGGTAAATCGGTTAAGCCATTTTTTTAAAGCATCTCCCGCAACATCTTTTAACCCTGTCGTTAACATCATCATACCGAGTAAAAATAGTCCGATCCCACCGATAACGTAAGCCATACATCTCCCTCCTTTTAATTCTATACAGCTTATCATGAGGAGGTGTGATTGAAAATACCTATTGTTTGATGATTGTATGAATTTTTCCTCACTTCACTTTTTAGAAAAAATGAGTCCATATCACTAAATATAGAAAAACGCGTACATTACTCATTGATATAGATGATAACCTTCGATAAAACAAGAAAGTTATAGCTGTAATAAAGTTAATCGTTCGTCTTTAAGACAAGCTTGTTAACGGTTTCACAAACTTTTTATTATCTGAATAATTCCAACTTTGAAACATTCATAAAAACGCTTTCTTTTTGCTCAAAAAGACGTATACTTATGGTGATTTTCTTTAGAAAGAAGGGGTATGTTTGGAGAAGTTCGCGTATTTATTTACGAAATTTCCGATTATCGTAGCATTTTCGGGACTCGTCTCTGCAGCATTGTTCTTTGGGGCGATCGTATTGCTTGCAGGCTTTAGCGCGTTTGTTATTTATCGACTCATTCGACGATTATTCGTCACTGCATAACTCATTCACAAAGTACTTGAGGAAACGACTCAAGTACTTTTTCTCTGTCTTTTTTCCCCATTCTTAAAATATGACTAGGTACTAAATTCTATTTCTAGTAATTACTCTTATTTTCTTATCCATTTTTGCTATACTTAGCTTACTAAAAATAGAAATGAGGAATTTTATGTATATGAAGCGACTAATGATTATTTTATTCATGGCATCTACTTTCATTTTTCTCCAAGCTTGTGGGAAATCAGATGCTGACAACCTTATCGGTACGTGGCAAATGATGAATGATGAGCAAGCTGGTGCAGTGATTGACTTTACTGAAGATACTGCCATCGCTTATGACCTTAACGGTGAGGCACATCCTGTACCTTACAAGTTCATTGAAACGAATGATGACCATTGGATGATTTATGTCATTGAACCGTCAAACAATAAAGAAGACCTTTTCTTCCAAGGTTATTTTGAAAATAAAAATACTGCAATCTATCATGATTTTTTAGATAAAGAAGACGATGAGCAACAAAAGGTAGAGATGCATCGAATAAAAGATATTGAAAAGGCACTTTCTGTCGCTCGTGAACAAAAAGAAAAAGAAAAAAAGAAAAAAGAAAAAGAAAATAAAAAAATCCAAGAAGAAATGGAAAAACAAGAAGAAAAAGAACGAAAAGAACAAGTAGCGCAAGAAGAACAGAAAGAACTAGAGAAAAAAGAACAGATCGCTCGTGAGCAGGAAGAAAAAGAGAAGCAAAACGACCGCTCTTCTGCAGCAACTGATCCGCAAACACTCAACACGCTTACACAACGAGCAACAGACCTTCAAAAAAGAATGGTAGCTGAACGCAATAAAGCGTATCCAAACAGTCAAGCACCTGTTGGATTTACAGGTCAATACCTCAATGATTGGGATCAATTACTCAACGACATATGGCAAGAAATTCGAACGACATTACCGAAAGACCAGTTTCAACCTTTACTCGAAGAACAACGTGAATGGGTCGCTATCAAAGAGAGCGTGACAGAAAGTGCAAATTCTCCTGACAGCTCTTCTATTCAACGTGCAGGTGCCAATGACGAAGTAACACAAATGATTGAAGCACGTGTATTTAAACTCCTTCAATATTTATAAAGAGTATGAACATTCTCTCGTATAAAAACGAGAGGATGTTCGCACTCTTTTTTTATTCTATTAAATAGACAAAAGTAGCGTCACCGTTTTTCTTACGGTGGCGCTACTTCTGTACTTTGTTTCATTATTTTTCTTGTTGATGCGCTTTTGGCAACCGGTATAAGAAAGGAACACTCACTAAAAAAATAAGAGGACTGAATAAGAAAATAACACCGACATGAACGAAAAAGCGTAAGAAAATATCTTTTACAACAAAGATCGCATAGGACAGCACTTTCGCTTGATGGAGACGTTCATCTTCTCTTTCAAAGTAGCGATCATTCGTATGAATCCCACCATTTTTATAATACGTGGTCGTACGTTCACGAATATAAAGAGGTGGAGTAATATTTTTCATAATATGAATTCTTTCAATTAACAAAGCAAATGAATCAATAATGGAAGAACTTCGAAATACTTTTTTGTACCATTTCGTTTCAGCTACTACGTGTAATGCATAAGGATAAAAGAAGATCCAAACAATAGAAAAAATCGTGAATGAAAGAGTGTTGAATGTATCACGTAATGAAGTATAGCCGTAAGAGATATTCGAGTAAAAGAAGAAGCTATTCAAAAATAAGAGAAGAAAAGGTAGTGGTAATAAATAGTCACGTAAACGAAACTTTTTCATTACTTCAACATATTGTTTCGTTGTCGCTTGATTCGTCATATAATCGCTCCTTTAT
>JASKZX010000040.1 GCA_030147435.1 Savagea sp.
TCTTTTCCCATCGTAGTAATGCTTGTTGAACACCTTTTCTTTCATCTTTTTTGAGCTGTTGAATCCAATCATCTTCTTCATAAGGGTAAGCTTTTAATTGCTCTACGATTTCTTTTACTGTTTGTTTCATCGACTGTTCCCCGCTTTCTCTTATTATCGGTTTTTCTTCTTATTTCTTCACCAAAAGTAAAATATTCCGGCTCTATTTTAAATAGAAGGTGATGAATACGTTACCTTCATTTCTATATTTTTATCTTAGAATGAAATAAACTTTCTATTTGCTTTTTTGAAATGCCTTAACTATCTCCTTCACTCGCTCATGAATTAAGTATGCAGCAGACTTTTTTCTAGTCAATCAAAGTATATAGGAAAACAAGGAGACGTACGTTTTTTTTATGCGCACAATTCCGTAAGGATTTACGAGCTCTGAAAATCACCTAAATAAGTTCTCGAGAAAACTTGTTTGGAAAGTTAATAACGAGCCTCCCATCTTGCATGCAAATTCGAAGGAATGATGTACAAGCTCCAACATATATTATAGAACCCTTTTTATAGTTTTATTTCAAAGATGAGGGTGATGTCTTCGTCATTCTAAATGAGACCTTACATTTTATACTCGTGACTTAATAAAAAGTGTTCGGAGGTAATCAAAGGAATGCAAGTGATAGCTGCTTTTTTATGAATAGATTTCCTCTGTACTCTTCAATAGAAAACAGATTTTCTACTTTTTAACAGGTGGAGCTATGGAACTAAAGTGATTTTTAATAAACTTAATATAAAAATCTCCTTTATTCCCTTGTTTTCCTTATTTTAGGTACTTAGAATGAAGAAAAGGACAAATGTAATATTAAAAAAGTGATAAAAAGTGAGAAGAATTGATGAAAAGATAGAAATAAAGTAAAGTTTGGCTAAAAAAGAGGTCTTTTCTCATGTATAATAAAAGTATCTTTAAATTAGGTTGAATTGAGAGGGGGCACAACCAGTGCACGAACGATCACGTATGATGAATAACATTATGAAAAGTAAAGTGAATGTTGAACCGAGTCAAGTGTTAGAAGATATTGTTTACGCACTGGATCAATCAGCGATTGTCGCTTTGGCGGATCGACAAGGGCGTATTATTTATGCAAATGAGCTATTTGCAAAAATGTCGAAATATGAAGTAGATGAGTTGATTGGTCAAAAACATAATATCGTGAATTCAGGTTACCACCCACCTACGTTTTTCAAGGAGATGTGGCGTCAAATTGGAAGCGGAAAAATGTGGACTGGTCAAATTAAAAATAAGGCGAAAGATGGTACGTATTATTGGGTAGATACGGTTATTGTTCCATTTTTAAACGACCGTGGAATTCCTTACCAATATATTTCGATTCGTTGGGATATTACGGAGAAAAAAGAGATGGAAGAAGCAGTGAAAGAAAGTGCCGAGTTGTATCGAATTATTACAGAAAACTCGTCAGATTTTATCGCTGTTATCGATATTGATGGCCAGTTTAAATATGTTTCTCCTTCCTATGAAAACAATTTAGGCTATCCGATAGAGTATTTAATGGCTCATGATCTATGGACAATCGTTCATCCGGAAGACCGTGAAGTGATTGAATATCGTATTCGGCAAAATATCGGGTATGCACAAAACAATTTCCCATTAGAGTTGCGAATCATGACATCTGAACGAGAAGTTCGGTACATGAAAGCAACTGTCCAGCAAGTTCGTGATGAAGGAAAGTATGAAGGGTTTCTCGTCGTCGTTATGCATGACATTACACATAGAAAACAGACGGAAGAACGATTGCAAAGTTTAGCATCGAATGATCAATTAACGATGCTTTTAAATCGAACAGCATTTCGTCGTCATTTATTCGATAAAATTCATGAAACACAACGAAAGAAAGCGAAGCTCGCGGTTGTCTATATGAATATCGATCGTTTCCGTTATGTGAACGATACACTCGGTCACCAAGCAGGAGATGAATTATTACAAGTCATTGCAAATCGACTAAAAAGTGTGTTGCATGAAGATGATGCGATCGGTCGTATTGCCGGAGATGAGTTTGCGTTTACATTATCCAATGTATATAGTGCAACCGATGCTGTCGAATTAAGTGAAGAGGTGCGTCATTTATTACAAGAACCAATTCATTTAAATGACGAAGAGTATGAAATTACATTAAGTAGTGGAATTGCACTTTATCCCGATCACGCAATGAAAGCATCTGACCTCGTAGCACGTGCAGAAAAAGCTTTACATATTGCAAAAACGTATGGCGGTAATGGATACGAAGTGTATACACCAGGCACAGTGACGAAAACATTAGAACGTATTTTGTTAGAAAACGAATTACGAAAAAGTGTAGAAGCTCGTCATTTTGTGTTAGAGTATCAACCGAAAGTGAATTTAGCGACAGGTGAATATTGCGGATTTGAAGCACTCGTACGTTGGGTACATCCAGATCTTGGACGAATTGCTCCAGATAAATTTATCCCGCTTGCAGAAG
>JASKZX010000009.1 GCA_030147435.1 Savagea sp.
ATTGTCGAGCCACGCGTCGGCTTTCGTCCAAAAACGCCACACTCGATGCCAGTATTCGGCCAAGTGAAAGAAGTGCCGAATGTGTATGCGGCAAATGGGCTCGGAGCATCAGGACTCACTGCAGGCCCATTCGTCGGATTACAACTAGCAAAGCTCATTGCGGGAGAAACGCCAGATGTTGACCCAGATGACTATGCATTGTCGCTTGTATACAACAAGGATGAGGAGGAAACAGAATGAAAATCGTTTCATGGAATGTCAACGGTTTACGCGCAGCGGTACGAAAAGGATGTCTCGATTTTTTTGAAGCGATCGATGCGGATTTTTTCGCCTTACAAGAAATTAAAATGCAAGAAGGTCAACTCGACCTCGACTTACCAGGGTATGAGCAATATTATCATTATGCCGAGAAAAAAGGATATTCGGGGACAGCGATATTTACAAAACATACGCCCATCTCTGTGACACGTGGCATGGATGAAAAACATGCAGCGAATGAAGGGCGTGTATTGACATTAGAGTATGAAGATTTTTACATCGTCAATGCGTACGTACCGAATGCGAAACGAGATCTTTCACGCTTAGAAGAACGACTTGCGTGGGAAGATGAAATGCGTACGTATCTAACGACACTTGACCGCAAAAAACCTGTCATTTATGTCGGAGATTTAAACGTCGCTCATGAACCGATAGACATTAAAAACGACCGAGCGAATCGTGGAAATTCAGGGTTTACGGACGAAGAACGTGCGAAGATGACCGAGTTATTAAATAGCGGGTTTACAGATTCTTATCGCCATTTCTATCCGGAGACAGAAATGTATTCTTGGTGGTCGTATATGAATAAAGCGCGCGACCGAAATATCGGTTGGCGCATCGACTATATTTTAATTTCTGACCGTCTCGTTCCTTATGCAAAAGAAGCGCATATTCATACTGAAATACTCGGTAGTGATCATTGCCCTGTCTCATTAGTCATTGAGAAATAAAAGAAACCTAGCAATCAATGAATGATTGCTAGGCTTTTTTAGTCTTTTTTCGGAATTAAATGGTTTGTATATTCATGACGTGGTAAAGCGATCGATAAATAACGGACGGCTTGTTGCACGTCTTCCGATTGACTCGCTTCATAAGCACGTATCGCTTCTTTTAATTGTTCTTCCGTACGAGCGCCGATTAACGCACTTGCAACTGTCGATTCTTCTAAAATAAAGCGTGTTGCGAGTGCTTGAGTGTCTTCGTGGATCGCTTCAATAATGTCGAGTGCTTCTTGTAATGCCGGGTCGTCGAAACCGACATAGCCATCGACTTCTTTTCTTCGTTTTTCGAGTTCTTTCGTTAGTAACCCTTTAGCGACACTTCCTCGTGTAATGACAGAAGCGCCTCCTTTTCCGATCAGTGGGAATAACAATTCTGCGCGTCGGTCGAGTAAACTATATTGCATCATTACTGAATCGATTTCGCTATGTTCAATAAATCGGTCGATCACATTCGGACGAATCGAAGAAATGCCGTATGCGCGAATGACGCCTTCTTTTTTCAGTTGTTCGAATGCGTCAATCGTTTCTTCATACGCGTCTTCAATCGTTCCGCCGTGCAATTGATAAAGGTCGATATCATCGACGCCGAGTCGGTGTAAACTATCTTTTACCCCATTCATAATATGTTCTTTTGAAGGGTCCCATACCCAAGACTTTCCGTCCGGATTCATTTTGTTTCCGACTTTTGTCGCTAAAATAATATCGGAACGCTTCTCTTTCAATGCTTGGCCGACGACTTCTTCATTACGCCCTCCATCATATAAATCAGCGGTGTCAAAAAAGCGGATTCCGGCATCAAACGCCGCATCGATGACCCGTGCTGCTTCTTTCGGATCTGTCGAAAGCGACATCGTTCCTAACCCAATTTCTGATACATTCAACTCGCTGTTTCCTAATTGTCGAAACTTCATACGTATCCTCTCCTTTCATCCATGATACAATGAAAGAAAATAAACATGCAAAGAAAAGAGGGCATTGCGATGAAATTTGGAGAAGAACGAACGATCCGACGAAAAACGATATTTGAAGGAAAAATTATCGATGTCCACGTCGACGACGTCACATTACCAAATGGGGGCACGTCGAAAAGAGAAATTGTGACACATGGTGGCGCAGTTGCTGTTATTGCGCTTCTTGACGATGACCGATTACTATTTGTTGAGCAATATCGTAAGCCAATCGAACGAGCGAGTGTTGAAATCCCTGCAGGAAAGCTAGAAAAGGGAGAAGATCCGTTAGAAACAGCTAAACGAGAACTCGAAGAAGAAACCGGGTATCAAGCGAATGATTGGTCTTACGTGCAGTCATTTGCGACATCTCCTGGATTTGCAAGTGAGATTATGCATATTTATTTCGCGCGTGATTTATATGAAGTAGACGAACCGCTAACTCCAGATGAAGATGAGTTTGTGCGACTTTATCGTTTAACGATAGAAGAAGCGGAGCAACTCGTAAAAGAAGAGCGAATCTATGATGCGAAGACTGCATTCGCCTTGCTTTACGTAAAGGACTTTCTCCATTATAATAGAAAGAAGTAGAAAAATGATTTCAACATAATAATGATTATCAACATAAAGTTGTCGATGAAAGAAGGAGTTTGACTGTTATGCAAAAGCGTACTAATGAAGCGAGGCGTCCGCTAAGCGTTTGGACGAAACGAATGGAGAAACGATTAGAGGGGGCGTCATCATGGAAAGTCGCATTGAACGTATAAAAAAGCAATTACACGGGGCTAATTATAAGTTGACCCCTCAACGAGAAGCAACAGTCATGGTGTTATTAGAACATGAAGAAGATCATTTAAGTGCAGAAGATGTTTTTTTGCTCGTAAAAGAACGTGCGCCTGAGATCGGTTTAGCTACTGTTTATCGCACGCTTGAATTGTTAACAGAATTAAAAGTAGTCGATAAAATTAACTTCGGTGACGGTGTCGCACGTTACGATCTTCGTCATGAAGGAGCTACACGTTTTCACCACCACTTAATTTGTATTGAATGCGGGGCCGTTGATGAGATTCAAGAAGATTTACTCGGAGAAGTAGAAAAAGTCGTGCAATCCCGTTTCCAATTTAAAGTGAAAGACCATTGGCTCACCTTCCATGGCGTTTGTAAAGAATGTCAAGAAAAACAAGAAGACGAATAATGTAAAGGGGAGGGATGGCAAGGGCTATCCCTCTTTTTGATGAAAGGGGTACGAGATGAAAGACCAAGTAGCGCAATATATTGAACAGCTCATTCAAGAAGGAAAAAAGAGTGAGCGGACGATAGACTCTTACCGACGAGACTTACTCGATTATGCGAATTATCTCCATTTTCAATGGCAAGTGAATCAAGTCGATCAAGTCGAACAACTTCATATTATTCACTATATGAACGCCTTGCAGAAAAAAGGCCGCTCGGAGCGAACGATCGCGCGTCACTTGTCGTCGATTCGCTCTTTTCATCAATATGCATTACGACGACAATGGACGATGCAAGATGCGACGCAATATGTAGAGTCTCCAAGCATCCGAGAAGAAGAACCTGTCATTTTAACAGAAGAAGAAGTGAAGCGATTACTCGATGCTCCAGAAAAAGGAGTACTCGCTAAAAGAGACCGTGCGATTCTTTATACGCTTTACGGAACAGGTATTCGGATGAGTGAGTTACTCCAATTAAATATGGAAGATCTTTCGTTAGAGCACCGTTTTTTACGAGTGAAAGGAACGAAAGAAAAAGAACGAATTATTCCACTTCATCGAGAAGTTGTGAAATATATAGAAGCATATTTATCGACGTGCGAATATCTCGCACCGAATGAACCGTTATTTCAAAATTTGCGCAATCAACGTTTAAGTCGTCAAGGATGTTGGAAAATGATGAAGAAGTATGCGGATGTTGCACAGCTTGATGAGACATTTTCACCGGAAGTGTTACGCCGTTCGTTTGCGACTCATTTCGTTGAAAATGGTGCAGATTTACGTACGCTACAACATTTACTCGGTCATCAAGATTTAGGGACGACGGAACGATACATTCGAGGTTCTGAAGTGCCGCTCAAAGTAGCGTATGAGCAATTCCATCCGTTTACGATAAAGGAGGAGAACATATGACATATCAAAGAATACACGTACTCGTTTTAGATTCTGTCGGAATAGGTGAAGCACCTGATGCTGCACGTTTCGGTGATGAAGGAGCAGATACACTCGGCCATATTGTCAAAGCAACAGGAGGACTCGACGTTCCTCATTTAATTTCTTTAGGACTCGGAAATATTCGTCCGATTCCAGGACTTTTATCAATAGAGACACCGAAAGCTTTTTACGGAAAAATGGAAGAGCGTTCCATCGGGAAAGATACGATGACGGGTCATTGGGAACTTATGGGGTTACATATTGACCGCCCGTTTAAAACGTATCCGAATGGCTTTCCTCAATCACTCATTGACGAGTTAGAACGTAGAACGGGTCGGAAAGTGATCGGTAATCGACCAGCAAGTGGTACGGCGATTATCGATGAGCTCGGACCGGAACAGATAGAAACAGGCGCATTGATTGTATATACTTCAGCAGATCCTGTCTTACAAATTGCAGCGCATGAAGAAGTCATTTCATTAGATGAATTGTATGAGATTTGTGAAATTGCTCGCGAATTGACGAAACGTCCTGAATACCTCGTCGGACGCGTTATCGCTCGTCCTTATATTGGAGAGCCAGGAGCATTTGTCCGCACATCGAATCGTCACGATTACGCATTGAAACCATTTGGTCGTACGGTATTAAATGAATTGAAAGATGCAGGAAAAGACGTCATCGCTGTCGGGAAAATTAACGATATTTATAACGGTGAAGGAATTACTAAAGCGTATCGTACGACTGATAATATGGACGGTGTTGATACGCTCGTTCGTGTGATGAGAGAGTCGTTTGAAGGGATTAGCTTTACGAACCTCGTCGATTTTGATGCGAAATATGGGCATCGCCGCGACCCTAAAGGGTATCGAAGTGCGCTCGAAGCGTTCGATCGCCGCTTGCCAGAAATTGTAGAGGCGATGAATGACGAGGATTTACTCATCATTACAGCCGATCACGGAAATGACCCGACGGCACCGGGCACCGATCATACGAGAGAGTACGTTCCTCTTCTCGTGTATGCACCAAAAGAGGAACGAGGCGAATCATTAGGAATTCGTTCATCATTTGCGGACGTCGGCGCATCGATTGCTGCTAATTTCGGATTACCTCTTCCAATGATAGGTGAAAGCTTTTTACCACTTCCGAAGAAGGTGAAATAATGCGTTTTCTCGATATTTTAATGAAAAAAAGAAATGGACAATCGTTATCGAAAGAAGAAATTGAATATTTTGTTCGTGAATATACGAATGATTCGATTCCGGATTATCAAGCGAGTGCTTTTTTAATGACGATCTTTTATGAAGGAATGACGAAAGAAGAGCTCGGTCATTTTACGATGGCGATGGCACAATCTGGAGAGATGATCGACCTTTCTTCGATTAAAGGTATAAAAGTCGATAAACATTCGACAGGAGGTGTTGGTGACAATATTACTTTCGTTGTCACACCACTTGTCGCCTCTTGTGGGGTACCCGTTGTAAAAATGAGTGGGCGTGGTCTCGGCCATACAGGGGGAACCGTCGATAAACTTGAAGGTATTCCGAATTTTCAAACGTCTCTTTCCGAGGAGGCATTTATTCGCCAAGTGAATGATAAAAAGGTAGCAATCGTCGGTCAGACGGGCGATTTAACACCCGCAGATAAAAAAATTTATGCGTTACGTGATGTAACAGCGACTGTCGACAGTATTCCGCTCATTGCGAGCTCTATTATGAGTAAAAAGCTGGCGGCTGGAGCGGATAAAATCGTTCTCGATGTGAAAGTCGGAAGTGGTGCGTTTATGAAAACGG
>JASKZX010000014.1 GCA_030147435.1 Savagea sp.
ATTCGAAGAGGAATCGATGAAGGGGCGTATTTTACGTTTTATCATGATGCTTATTACCGTGTCATTCAATGGTCAAAAGATACAAAAGAGATGCAATTTACTTTAAAAAGAAAACGATAACAAAAAGTCGCTCCAAAAAGGGAGCGACTTTTTTTATTATGCAGTTTGTTCAACGTTAACGACAGTACCTGTTTTAGCATCTGCTAAAAATTCGAATTGCTCTAATTGACCGTCGCGCATACGTGAAATACCACCGCGATAAACGTTCATTGGAGCGATAAGTCCATCGTATTGTTCAGGTTTCATAACGATCCATGAGCCATCGATAGGACCTTCTTTTGAAAACGCTTCTTTCACGTTTTCGAGAACGTCATCTGCAGGAGTATGTTCAGTATATTTTTGTGCTACAGCATAAGCTGCTGCTCCAGCTGCAACACCAGCAACGATGCCAAGTGCGAAATCTTTCCATTTCATTGTATCCGCCTCCTTTTTTATCCTACTCTCAGTGTATCATAAATGAAAAAATAAATAACCGTCAACTTTTTACGCGTTGGTCAAAATGATAAAAATAGCTTACAATAAATTAGAGTTCCGTTCGATAAATAATAAAAGGAGGATTCGGAATGAATAAAGAAACATTACAAATGTTTAAAACATTAACAGAATTACCAGGCGCACCAGGGAATGAACATATGGTTCGTGACTATATGCGTCAAGAACTTGAAAAGTATTCAGATGAGATTATTCAAGATGGTCTCGGCAGTATTTATGGGGTTCGTCGTTCAGAAGATGAAAACGCACCAAAAATTATGGTTGCAGGTCATATGGATGAAGTCGGATTTATGGTAACAGGCATTACAGATAACGGAATGATTCGTTTCCAAACACTCGGTGGTTGGTGGAGCCAAGTATTACTTGCACAGCGCGTGAACATTTACACAGAAAACGGTCCAATTCCAGGAGTGATCGGTTCGATTCCACCACATTTATTAACAGATGCGCAACGAGCAAAGCCGATGGAAATCAAAAATATGCTCATCGATATCGGTGCAGATAATAAAGAAGATGCGATGAACAATATGGGTGTTCGTCCAGGACAACAAATTATCCCGTTTTCACCATTTACACCGATGGCAAATGACAAAAAAATTATGGCAAAAGCATGGGATAACCGTTACGGTTGTGGACTCGCTCTCGAATTGATGAAAGAGACGAAAGATGAAAAATTACCGAACCATTTATATTCAGGGGCAAACGTCATGGAAGAAGTCGGTCTTCGCGGTGCGCAAACAGCAGCACATATGATTCAACCAGACCTTTTCTTCGCATTAGATGCAAGTCCAGCAAATGACGCATCAGGCGATAAAAATGAGTTCGGTCAATTAGGTGAAGGGGCACTTCTCCGTATTTTCGACCGTTCAATGGTGACACACCGCGGAATGCGTGAGTTTATTTTAGATACAGCTGAAACGCACGATATTCCTTACCAATACTTCGTTTCACAAGGTGGAACAGATGCAGGGGCAGTACATATTGCAAATAGCGGTATTCCAAGTGCGGTCGTCGGTATTTGTTCACGTTACATCCATACACACGCTTCCATCATTCATACAGATGATTACGCAGCGGCAAAAGAGTTATTAAAACAACTCGTTCGTTCATGTGACCAAACGACAGTAAAAACAATTTTAGAAAATAGTTAACACCACGAGGAACTATCCAATTCGGATAGTTCTTCCTTATGAAAAAGGTGATCAAATGAAGTGGATACTCGGTTCAACGAGCACGTTGAAAACAAAAGCGCTCGAACAATTTTTACAACTTCATTCACTAGAAGCAACGATAGTAACGAAAGAGGTGTCATCCGGTGTTTCTTCTCAACCGATGTCCGATGAAGAAACGATGCAAGGAGCAATTCATCGTGCGCAACATGCTCATGAAGTAGGAGCTTATAGTATCGGACTTGAAGGTGGTATTACAAAAGTAGGTACGACTTACTTCGTTTGTAATTGGGGAGCGATGAAAGATCCTTCAGGGCACTTATATGTTGCAAGAGGAGCGACGATACCACTGCCTCAAGAAGTTATTTCTGAAGTTATTGAACAGAAAAAAGAATTACAGCCGGTGTTACAATCGTATGCTCAAAAGCGAAATGAACGATTTTCCGGCGGCGCACTCGGTTATTTTACAAATGGTTGGAAAACACGGAAAGAAGCGTATGTTGAGATTTTAGAATTGTTGTACGGGCAAGTCGTTTGCAAGATGCGCCATAAGTAATATTGTTTGCAAGTCGCTTTCATTCTCATTACACTTATAGTTGATAAATATTTAACGAAAATGATCGCTTAAAGTTGAACGATAGCGATTAACTATAAAACAAAGGAGCATGACGATGGAAGCGAACGAGCTCGTCGATATTTTAAAAGAACGTTTAGGAGAAGACCGATTCACTTGGGAGTATGACCGAGAAGAAGAGCGTCTTCGTTTAGAACATAAAAAGTTGTTTCAAGGAATGGAAATTGGATTATCTGCGATTGTCGGTAAGTATAAACAAGAAGGCGAAAAAGCTTTAGATGAAGTTATTTATACGATTGATGAAACATTTCGTGCGATGGAAGTTGAACAGTCAGAGGGGTTGAAAAAAGAAGCACCGATTTATCCGATCATCCGATCAACATCTTTTCCAAAAGAAACGAAAGCAGGCGTACCGTTTATTACGAAAGAGCATACAGCAGAAACTCGTATTTACTACGCATTAGATCTTGGGAAAACGTATCGCATTATCGATGAAAAAGTGTTAGAACAACTCGGATTGCAACGTGATGAGATGATGGAGTCTGCTTTATTCCGCGCACAATCGTTACCGATCGACTATAAAAAAGATGAAGTTGCAGGAAATTACTTTTATTTTGTCAATCATAACGATGGTTATGATGCAACACGTATATTAAATCGTTCATTTTTAAAAGAGATGCGTGAGCGTGTAGAAGGTCATATGACTGTTTCTGTTCCGCATCAAGACGTTTTAATTATCGGTGACTTACGAAACGATACAGGCTATGATGTGCTAGCACAAATGGCGATGCACTTCTTCTCTGTCGGACGTGTCCCGATTACATCACTTTCATTTATTTATGATCAAGGAAAACTCGACCCGATTTTCATTATGGCAAAAGGGCGAGACAAGTCAAAAGGAGAATAAACGATGCATGCATTTTACAATAAAGAACATTTAGGAGATGTTTTACTTATTCAATTAGACCCGACATATGAAGGAGAGCCGGTCATTGAAAAAGTAGGAGATGTTACAATTTTACGCAGTGAACAATCGAAAGAGATTGTCGGCTTCAACCTTTTCAACGCATCAACATATGTGGAAGTAAAGGATGAAGGGAAAGTACAATTAACAGAAGAAATTGTAGAAAGCGTACAAGAAGCATTGACGAAAAATAATGTAGATTACACATTAGAAGTCGATCTTTCACCGAAGTTTGTCGTCGGTCACGTATTAAAAAAAGAAAAGCATCCAAATGCAGATAAACTGAGCGTTTGTCAAGTCGACTTAGGAGAAGGTGAACCGGTACAAATCGTTTGTGGCGCAGCGAATGTCGATGCAGGACAAAATGTTGTCGTAGCAAAAGTCGGCGCTGTCATGCCTTCAGGTATGGCGATTCGTGATGCACAATTACGTGGTGTTGATTCATCAGGAATGATTTGTTCAGCGAGTGAATTAGATTTACCGAGCGACGGTCAAAAAGGTATCCTCGTATTAGAAGAAGATCGTCAACCTGGCGAGCCATTCGACCTAAATAAATAAAGAACCTATTAATATTGAGCGAAACGTTTCTCGTTTTGCTCAATATTTTTGTGTGGAAAAGAAGACGATACATTCTAGAGAAGAAGTTTGATATAGTAAATAGATGGATAAGTGATTGTGTAGAACGAAAAAATAACGTGCTATAATAAAAAGAAATCGATCGGAAAGAGAGGAGAACAAAATGAACTGGTTTGAAAAAATGGTGCAAGAGACTGAAGAAGAACGAGAAGAGGCGACTCAAGGAGAGAAAACACCGCTTCGTCCACGTGTAAGAGAAGAAATGGAAGAACATCAAATTTTATCAACAGATGATATTCCTTCATATCGTCCGATTCCTTTATATGAAAATGAACGTTGGCCTGGGAATCGTCACCGTCGCCAACAACTTGAGCAACATCGTTCAAATGAACAGACGAGAACAGAACGTGTACCTAGACAACAAGAAGTGTCAACTCCTTCGCGTGCATTTCGTCCATCAGAAGTTCCTTCACCAATTTTTGGAATGAGGAAAAAGCCAGAAATGCCGGAATTATCAAAAGAAGCACGTGAAGTACGGACGAGAAAGAATAAGCCAAAAGGGAAAGCAACAGGCGACATTACTCAAATTGAAGAAAAATTAACCCCTTTACACGATGAGAACAAACAATCATTCGTAGAACAAGAACAACAAATGATCGCACGAGACGTAAAAGAAATTGAAGAAGAACCGATACAAAATAAAGTGGCACCAGTGATTGAGCAAGAAGATGAAGGAACTAGAGAAGAACAGCCTTCACCTATTGAAGCAATCGAAGTAGAAGAAGCACAGCCTTCACATGATGAAGCAATCGAAGTAGAAGAAGCACAGCCTTCACATGATGAAGTAATCGAAGTAGAGGAAGACCAGTCTTCATCTATTGAAG
>JASKZX010000030.1 GCA_030147435.1 Savagea sp.
TTAATTTAAGAGATTAGCTAAAAATTTATCTCTTTGTCTAATGATATTATTAACTTTTGCTTGTTTAAATTAAGAAGGGCCTACATTTTTTTTATCTATAAATCCTACAGTAAGCGACTCTAAAAAATCAGCATGTTTTTCCATCATGAGAGACACTACTTTCTTTTTGCAATTTTTGTACAGCAGGAATATCTGCCGGTGCCCATTTTAATTCGTGCAAACGTTCAATCGGCACCCAACGAAATTCAGCATGTTCTCGATTGATTGGCTTTCCTTCGACAATGGAAGCGTGAAACGTCTCTAAACGCACGATCACTTTTTCATATTCATACGTCGTATCTTCTACTTGATCGTACACTTGAATCGTACAATTTAACTCCTCTTGAATTTCACGGATTAATGCTTCTTCTTTTGATTCTCCTTTTTCGATTTTCCCACCTGGAAACTCCCACATATTCGGTTGTGTCATTTCAGATGATCGTAAAGCACAAAGTAGATCACCATTACTTCGTGCAATGACTGCCGCGACAACATGTACTTGTTTTTTCATAAATCCTTCTCCTTTTTTCATAATTGGATTTAGTGTAGCACGCGCCGCTATCAGGATCACCTAATTTGCTGCATATTGGAAATCAACATAAAAAAATGACGTGTAGTTTACACTACATCGTCATCTTTCAACTTACTTCTCTTCTTTTTTCTCACGTTCTTCTTTTAATACTGCTTTACGTGATAAGTTGACACGTCCTCGATTATCAACTTCAATTACTTTTACGAGTACTTCATCACCCATTTTTAAAACGTCTTCTACTTTTTCTGTACGTTTTTCTTGGATTTCTGAAATGTGAAGTAAACCGTCTTGTCCTGGGAAAATCTCGAGGAATGCTCCGAATTTTTCAATTCGTTTTACTTTTCCTAAATAATATTCGCCGACTTTTGCTTCACGCACAATATTTTCAATAATTTCTTGTGCTTTTGCGTTCATTTCAGCGTCTACTGATGAAATGTAAATCGTACCGTCTTGCTCTGTATCGATTTTAACACCTGTTTCATCAATAATTTTGTTAATGACTTTACCGCCAGGCCCAATGACTTCACGGATTTTGTCTGGGTCAATTTGCATACGTTCGATTTTCGGTGCATAAGCAGACAATGTTTCACGTGGAGTATCAATTGCTTCTGCCATTTTTCCTAAAATGAATAAACGTCCTTGACGTGCTTGCTCAAGTGCTTCTGTTAAAATATCACTTGATAAACCGTCAATTTTAATATCCATTTGAAGCGCAGTAATTCCTTTTTCAGTACCTGCTACTTTAAAGTCCATATCTCCTAAGAAGTCTTCCATTCCTTGGATATCTGTAAGGACTGAATAATGTTCGCCTTCTTTAATAAGTCCCATCGCAATTCCTGCAACTGGTGCTTTTAAAGGAACTCCCGCATCCATCATCGCCATTGAAGATGCACAGATTGATGCTTGTGAAGAAGAACCGTTTGATTCTAACACTTCAGCAACACAACGAATCGCATATGGGAATGCTTCTTCATCTGGAAGGACTGCTAAAAGTGCACGTTCACCAAGTGCTCCGTGACCAATTTCACGGCGTCCCGGTCCACGAACAGGTCCTGTTTCACCGACTGAGTAGTTCGGGAAGTTGTAATGGTGCATGAAGCGTTTTTCGTCCTCTAACCCGAGCCCGTCGATCATTTGCGCTTCTCCGAGTGGTCCTAATGTACAAACACTTAATGCTTGTGTTTGACCACGTGTGAAAAGTCCTGACCCGTGCGTACGTGGAAGCATATTCACTTCTGTGTCAATCGGACGAATCTCATCTGGTTTTCGGCCGTCTGGACGAATTTTTTCTTCTGTAATTAAGCGACGTACTTCATCTTTTACGATATCATCTAAAGCAGTTGTTACATGCTTCATAATGAGTTCGTCTTCTTCTGCGCGCTCTTCAAATGCAGCAATCACTTCGTCCTTTACTTCATCAATAGCTGCTTCACGTGCGAGCTTTTCTTCTGTTTGAATCGCTTCGATCATACGTGCTTCCGCCATCTCTAATACTTCTGCACGAATTTCTTCATCTACTTCGAATAAGTCGAATGTTACTTTCTCTTTTCCAACTTTTTCAGTAATTTCTTCTTGGAATTCAATTAATCGAACGATTTCTTTATGACCGAATAAAATCGCATCTAAAACGACTTCTTCAGATACTTCATTCGCACCTGCTTCTACCATGTTAATCGCATCTTTTGTACCTGCAACGATTAAGTCTAAATCACCTGCTTCTAATTGCTCAGGTGTTGGGTTTACGACAAACTCACCATCGACACGACCAATTTGCACTCCCGCAATCGGCCCATCAAACGGAATGTCTGAAATACATAAAGCAATCGAAGCACCTAACATCGCTGCCATTTCAGGTGATGCTTCTTGATCAACTGATAAAACAGTTGTCATAATTTGAACGTCATTACGGAACCCTTCTGGGAATAACGGACGAATCGGACGGTCAATTAAACGGCTCGTTAAAGTCGCATGCTCTGATGGACGACCTTCTCGTTTAATAAACCCTCCTGGAATTTTACCGACTGCATATTGACGCTCTTCATAATTCACTGTAAGTGGGAAGAAATCTAATCCACGTGGTTCTTTTGATGCAACAGCTGTTGCAAGAACTGCTGTTTCTCCATAACGGATAAGTGCTGAACCATTTGCTTGTTTTGCAAGTTGTCCTGTTTCAATCACTAATGGACGACCTGCCCAATCAAGCTCAAATACTTGTTTACTCATAATCGTTCTCCTCTCTATATACCTAACGAAACACTATCATTTAGTGTAACAAAAAATGAGGCGTTTTGCGAAATTTCTTTCGCACACTCTTTTTTTCTTTCACTCTTTTTATATTTTGAATATTTCTATCAAAAAAAGCGGGCGATTGCCCGCTTTGTAAGTACTTATTAACGACGTAAGCCAAGTTTCGCGATAATGTCGCGGTAACGTTGAACTTCGTTTTCACGTAAATATTTTAAGAGACGACGACGTGTTCCGATCATCGTATAAAGTCCACGACGTGAGTGGTGGTCTTTCTTATGTGTACGTAAATGTTCGTTTAAGTTGTTGATTTGCTCCGTAAGGATAGCGATCTGTACTTCTGCAGATCCTGTATCGTTTTCGTGTACGCGGTATTGTTCAATAATCTCCGCTTTACGTTCTGTTGTCATTGCCATCCTTATCACCTCCTGTAATATAAAATATCCCCTATTTCCGAGCAAGCGATGGTGAGTCGACTAGCCAAGAAAAGGTTCTTTCAAACACTTCATTAATATATCATGCCTTCTGAAAAAGTGCAAATATTAATCTTCATTTTTGAAAAGCTCAATCGCTTTTTCTTTATCCGCTGCAATTTGTGCTACTAAAGCATCGACCCCATTAAACTTCATTTCATCCCGCAAACGATATTTCCAATCAACGGCAACTTTTTCTCCGTAAATCGTTTGATCAAACGATAAAATATGTACTTCAATCGATACTTCAGGTCCTGTTTCAAATGTAGGAACAACCCCGACATTACAAACTCCTTCAAATTTTTCATCACCGATCCATACGTGTACGGCATAAACGCCTTGTTTCGGCTGAACGTACTTCGAATCTACTTGTAAGTTTGCTGTCGGAAAACCGATCGTTCGTCCTCGTTTCGCTCCATCAATGACCGTTCCAATCGTACGGTAAGGACGTGCTAATAATAACTCTGCTTTTTCTACTTCGCCTTCTAATAACAATTGACGAATACGTGTCGATGACACTTTTTCATCTCCAATTGTCACTTTTTCAACGGTTGTCGTCGTATAATCACCGTTTGCTAATGCTTTCATCTGCTTCATCGTACCTTCACCTTTGCGACCGAATGTAAAATCAAATCCTGCTGTCACATGTTGGACGTGAAGCCCTCGAATAAATGTATCGATAAACTCACTCGGTGTAAGAGATGCTAATGTCCAATCAAACGTTACAATAAATAGCACTTCTACACCTAGTTGTTCTAACTGACGAACTTTCTCTTCTAGTGGTGTTAAATAAAGAACCCCTTCTTCTTTAAATAAATATGATGGATGCGGATCAAACGTCATCACTGCTGGGACGAGTGAACGTGCCTCTGCTGTTTTTACTGCCTGACGAATGACTGCTCGATGTCCTTTATGAATCCCATCAAAAAAGCCGATTGCTAATGAATATTCATTAGTAATTGCTACGTCTAACTCGTCAGGGTAATGCAATTTCACAATTTCCACTGTATCCTCCCTCTCTTACTTATTTAATGGAAACATTTTCGACGGTTTCATACGACCTTCTTTCGTCGGGTGGTTTTGATAAATGCCGATTGCTTTTCCATTAAATGCTACGACGATCTCATCGTGTGTTTTTAATAATGGATGCGCATCAAATACTTGACCATTACGGTAGAGCCATTCATCTTCTTCAGGTACTTCAACAAATGGGTAATCTGTCAACGCAGTCTCTAACGGCAATAATACGTCATCTAATGCATCTTGTTCAACGACTTCTTGTAATTGTTGCAATGTAACACAGTCTTCTTTATGATACCCACCGGACTCTACACGAACGAGTGCAGACATATGAGCAGGATATCCTAATGCTTTTCCTATATCTACTGCTAATGTTCGGACATATGTTCCTTTACTGCAAGTCACACGAAATGCAAAAGATGGGTACACTCCTTCAAGAGCGTCTTCTCCATCTAATCGTTTTAATTCTCGAATATATACTTCTCGTGATGGACGCTCCACTTCGATTCCTAAACGGGCATATTCATATAATCGACGACCATTTACACGAATTGCAGAATACATTGGTGGTGTTTGAACGATCTTTCCTGTCATGTTTTGAAATACTTGTAATAACTCTTCATGTGGAATATGTTTCATCGTCGTATCTTCTTCAATTACTTTACCTGTACGATCTTCTGTTTCAGTCGCTTGACCGAGCGTTACTTCTGCTTCATACACTTTATCACTATCTAAAATAAAGGAAGCGAGTTTCGTCGCTTGACCGACACAAATAGGAAGAACTCCTTCGACCTCAGGATCGAGTGTGCCTGTGTGTCCAACTTTTTTTATTCCGATGATTTTTCTCACTTTATATACGACGTCATGAGAAGTCATCCCTTTTTCTTTCCAAATCGGAATAATCCCGTGCATCTTTATTCCTCCTATCTACAACGATATCAAAAAGGCGACGGACGCCTTGACGGGTCGTCGTCGCCTCCTTTTTATCGTTCGCGCTCTTCTTCTTTTAACTTGCGAATTAACTGTTCAATTCGATTTCCTTGCTCAATCGAATGATCGTATTCAAAGCGTAATTCAGGTACTTTATACATACGAATTCGTTTACCGATTTCTGTACGTAAAAATCCTTTTGATTCTTCTAATCCTTGCATCGTACGAGCTCGTTCTTCATCTGTTCCGAGCACAGATACGAAGATTTTTGCTTCTTGCAATCCTTCTGTCACTTCTACATCTGTGACTGTCACGAAACCGACTTTAGGATTTTTTAATTTTTGATCAATAATTTTTCCTAAATCTTGTTTCATCTGTTCTGCGACACGATTTGCACGTAATGACATATGTGTCACCTCGTTTCTCTTTCAAGTTAATAATAAAATAGTTCTTCTTCAATCAATTCCCACTCATGAGAAGATTCAAGTACACGTAACGCGCGACGGACTTCTTTTTCCGCTGCTTGTCTACTTGCGCTTGCTGCAACGAGTAGAAAAGTCGCTCGTTGCCATAGATCTTGGTGATCAATTTCAGCAATAGAGACATTATAACGTGCTCGAATCTTATCAATCATCGGGCGTACGATTGAACGTTTCGCTTTCAACGACTGTCCTTCAAAAATTACGAATGAACATTCGAGTGCGACAATCATACGCGTTTAATTTCTTCCATGACGAACGCTTCGATCACGTCGCCTACTTTTAAGTCGTTATATTTTTCTACTGTAAGTCCACACTCATAACCTTTTGCTACTTCACGTGCATCGTCTTGGAATCGTTTCAGTGAGCTTAATTCACCTTCATAAATGACGATGTTGTCACGGATAATACGAACACCTGCTGAACGAACGATTTTTCCTTCTGTAACGTAACATCCTGCAATTGTACCAATTTTTGATACTTTGAATGTTTCGCGTACTTCTGCAAGTCCGACTACTTTTTCTTCATACTCTGGATCTAAGAGACCTTTCATCGCTGCTTCGATCTCTTCAATCGCTTGGTAAATGACGCGGTGTAAACGAATATCTA
>JASKZX010000060.1 GCA_030147435.1 Savagea sp.
ATTTGACTTAATTTACGCATTTCAAAAAATGTTAGATCGTAAAAAGTTAAAAGAGCCGATGACAGCGACGATCGAACGTGTAGAATATAGTGTGGAGGAGAAAATGACATTCGTTCAAGATATGTTACAATCAGCAACGTCACCTGTTTATTTTGATGATTTGTTTGATAGTGAACATATTGAAGAGATCGTCGTTACCTTTTTAGCGATTTTAGAGTTAGCCAAACATCAGCAAATTACATTACTTCAAGAAGAAAACTTCGGCCCTTTATTGCTTGAATGGAGAGAAGAACAATGAAAGAAAAAACATTACGAGGAGCGTTAGAGAGCCTTTTATTTATGGCAGGAGATGAAGGGTTATCTCTTGCAGATCTCGCTCATTTAACAGAGATGAAAGAGCCGGTCGTTCGCGAACAACTGAATGAAATGAAAAAATATTATGAAGAGACGAATCATCACGGATTATTACTTACTCAATTCGGTGAAGAATATCGTTTCGTAACGAAGTCATTATATAAGGATGAAATTGAGCAGATGTTAGAAAATCCGACGAAACAGATGCTCACGCAAGCTTCACTCGAAGTGTTAGCGATCATTGCATATGAACAACCGGTCACAAAAGCAGAAATTGATGAAATAAGAGGTGTCGGCTCTGAAGGACCTGTTCAAACATTAGTTTCAAGAGGTTTAATTGAAGAAAAAGGTCGGCTAGAAAAACCAGGAAACCCGAAATTGTATGGAACGACGCAATTATTTTTAGACCGATTCGGATTACAGACGTTAGAAGATTTGCCCGCATTGGAAGTCGAAACGACGTTAGAAGATATGAAACGAGAAAGTAAACAGTTAATGGAAGAGTTTCAAGCGACATTCCAAGAGGAGGAATAAAGATGGAAAGAGTACAAAAAGTAATTGCACAGGCGGGAGTAACCTCTCGTCGAAAAGCAGAAAAGCTCATCGTAGAAGGACGAGTAAAAGTAAATGGTGAAGTAATTACAGAACTAGGTGTTAAAGTGTCACCGAAAGATCGGGTAGAAGTAGATGATGTGCCGATTGAAAAAGAAGCACCCGTCTATTACGTATTAAATAAGCCAACAGGTGTATTGTCTACTGTTGAAGATGACCGAGGACGTAAAACGGTAATTGACTTAATGCCGCACGTACCAGAGCGTATTTTCCCAGTCGGACGATTAGACTATGACACATCAGGTGTTTTATTATTAACAAATGATGGAGACTTTTCTTATAAATTAACACATCCGAAATATGAAGTAAAAAAAGTGTATGTTGCTCGTGTAGAAGGCAATCCAGAGCGCTACAAACTTCGTAAGCTCGAACGAGGAATTGAATTAGAAGATGGTAAGACGGCACCGGCGAAAGTTCGGAAAATCCGTTTTAACAAAAAATCAGGAGATGCGATCATCGAAATTACGATTCATGAAGGGCGTAACCGTCAAGTACGTCGCATGTTTGATGCGATCGGTCATCCGGTTGTGAAGTTAACGAGAGAACAGTTTGGAATTATTCATGTTCACGGTTTAAATGCAGGAGAGTCTCGAGCACTTACTCCTCATGAAGTGAAACAATTGCATGTTCTTGCAGAAACAGGTAATCTCAATTAATGATGAAAAAGTGGCAACGTTTTCTCGGACGTTTGCTCGTCTTTTTCAGCTTTTTCAGTGTAATAAGCCTCATTGTCTATTTGAATGTGGCGCAAACGTCTGAGAAAACTTTAGAAGGTCAAAAGATGCCCGATATTAAAAGTGAGGCATGGAATCAAACAGAGATTCATTGGACGGCAAAAGATGGTCGCGCCAAATTGATTTATTTTTATGAGCCACAATGCACGTATTGTTTAGAGCAGTTAGAATTACTTCATCAGTACGAACGTAAAGGTGCTTTTAAAGAAGTTGATGTCGTAGCAGTAACGACAGAGCAAAAAAAGGAACTCCACCGTTTATACAATACGAAAGGGTGGTACATTCGTACAGTGATCGATGATGGCACGTGGGAAAAAACATTTCGTCCGAAACAGATACCGACACTCGTCATCATTAATGAGCAAGGAAAAATAATTCGTTATATTGAAAAACAGATTCACGCTGAAAATTTAGATCTTATTTTAAAAAGTATCTCTTGAGAAAACTTTAGTTGCCGCGTTTCTCACAAATTATTGACATTCAATAGAAACTATTTATTTTCAAGCGATTCATTTGTACAATAGAAGAGTGAACAAAGTTTTAAAAAAATTAATCAATGATGTGAAAGGGGATTTCATCCATGGAAGAACATGTGAAGTTACTCGTCGTCGATGATGAAGATCGTATTCGCCGACTTTTAAATATGTATTTATCACGAGAAGGTTATGAAATTGACGAAGCTGTCGATGGTCAAGAAGCATTGACGAAAGCGTTAGAAAATGATTACGATTGTATTTTACTCGATTTAATGCTCCCAGAGATGGACGGCCTTCAAGTATTAGAAGAAATGCGTGAGCAAAATAAAATGACACCAGTCATTTTATTAACTGCAAAAGGTGAAGAGTCAGACCGCGTGGCAGGATTTGAAACAGGAGCTGACGATTATATCGTAAAACCGTTTAGTCCACGGGAAGTCGTCTTACGTGTAAAAGCATTGTTACGTCGTTCAACGTCTTATCCGTATGCTGGAGGAAATATGTCGAAAAATCTCGTCGTATATCCACAGCTTACGATCGATCACGATGCACACCGCGTAACAGCTGAAGGGCAAGAAATTCATTTAACACCGAAAGAATACGAATTACTTTACTTCTTAGCAAAATCACCAGATAAAGTGTTCGATCGTGAACAATTATTAAAAGAAGTATGGCATTATGAATTTTTCGGTGATTTACGAACAGTCGACACGCACGTGAAACGACTTCGTGAAAAGTTAAGCCAAGTATCTGAACAAGCAGCGAAAATGATCGTCACTGTTTGGGGAGTAGGCTATAAATTTGAGGTTCCGAATGAATAAGTTATGGAACTCTGTCGTCGGGAAGCTATGGGCAACCATATTGCTTCTCGTTTCTTTCGTTTTATTTGTCGTGACAGCGCTTTTATTAGAGTTTCTAAATGGATTTCATACGACGCAGGCGGAAGATTTGTTAAGAAAAGAAGCAGTAACGATTAGTAAAGTCGTTAGCGGACATGAATATGAAGTGTCGCTAGAACCTTTGTTAGAAGACATTTTAGATAATGATACGAACACGATTATCGTCACGCAAAGCGGTGAACTTTTATATACATATGAAGCGGGCGATTATGCGAGTGAAGTACGTGAAGAAGTGTTAAAAAATGAAGAATTAGTTAGTCCGCGCAACGTAGAAAAAGATGCTGTACATGAAATGCTTCTTCCTTCGTTAACAGAAGACGGTGTGATGGAACAATATTTAATTTTAAGTCATCCGTTTCCATTAAGTGACGAAGAGTGTGCAGCGGTGATTATGTATCAAAGTTTAGAAGCCGTCAATCGTACGACGAAGAAAACGACGTATATCGTCTTATTATCCGCATTTGTCGCATTTATGTTAACGACATTTTTCGCCTTCTTCTTATCATCACGAATTACACGACCGTTACGCAATATGAAACGTGCGGCAATGGAGTTATCCAAAGGGAACTTTGATACGAAATTACCACGAGCTCAAAATGATGAGATTGGTCAATTATCGAATGCTTTCAACACGATGGGACAGCAGTTGAAAGAACATGTTGAATTGATCAAACAAGAAAAAGAGCAACTGTCTAACATTTTAACATCGATGACGGATGCAGTACTTACTTTTAATACAGAACACGAAATTATTGTCAAAAACCCACCTGCACAAGAGATGTTGCAACGATGGTATTTTACGAATGAATCTCGCGGAGATCGCAGGGAGCAACTTCCACCACAAATTACTCATATGTTAGAGCATGCGATTCATTTTGCAGAGCAAATTGAAGATGAAATCGAGATTAATGGAAGCTTTTATCGGGTATCGATGAGTCCACTCTACAATAGTGAAGATGAAACGATTCGCGGTGCAGTCGTCGTTTTACGTGACATGACAGAGCAGCATAAATTAGAACGTCTCCGTTCAGATTTTATCGCCAATGTTTCTCACGAGTTACGAACACCGATTGCGATGCTTCAAGGATATAGTGAAGCGATATTAGATGACGTTCCTCAAAATCGAGAAGAACGGATGGAAATGGTGCAAATCATTCAAGATGAATCGAAACGGATGGGACGACTTGTCACAGATTTACTTGACTTAGCGAAAATGGAATCCGATAGTGTGAATTTATATAAAGAATCATTATCTCCAACGGCATTTTTTGAAAGAATGGCGTTTAAATTTTCACAACTTGCAAAAGATGCGCGTGTAGATATTTCATTAGACAATCAATTGACTTCGAACCGAACGATACAAGCAGATGAGGATCGATTGGAACAAGTGTTTACAAACTTGATCGATAATGCGATTCGTCATACACCAGAGTATGGAAATATTTACTTGCGTCTCCGAGAGTTTGAAGAAGCGATTGAAATGTCTGTCGTCGATACAGGAGTCGGTATTCCTGAGGAAGATATTCCATTTATTTTTGAGCGTTTCTACAAAGCAGACAAAGCGCGTACGCGTGATTTAGGTGGAACAGGTCTCGGTTTATCGATTGCTAAAAATATTGTAGATGCACATGAAGGAATTATTTACGTTAAACGTAATGAATTTGGAGGTACGACATTTACATGTATCTTCCCGAAAGAAGAGGAGGAAGCCGATGAATGAAGAACGATTCCATAAATGGTACGACAATTATTACGATGAAATTTATCAATTTCTCGCCTATTTACTCGATGATACATTAGCAGCTGAAGACCGAATTCATGAAGTGTTTGTGCAAGCGTATATATCGACGATTGCACCCGCAAATGAACGTGCGTTTATGTATCGAGAAGCATTTGATGAAGTGATGCGTTTAAGTAAAAAGAAAAACTTTTATCGTCGGAGTGAACAGAAAAAACTAGCAACCGATGATCAAGAAGTGTTACGTTTTTACGATGAGTATCGAACATTGCCTGTCTTAGAAAAAGCAGTGCTTTATTTACACATGAATCGTCACTTTTCATTAAAGGAAATATCGTATATCGTCGGAGAGCCGATTGAACAAGTAAAAAAGATTTCAGAGCGTTCGATCGCTCTCTTAACGAAGAAATTGCCACAAGACTTAACGTATACGATTCGTCAAGCGTTAGAACATTTACCGGAATATCATGATACACGGTCAAAAGAGACGTTTTATAAACGTTTACAGACCGATTCAAGAATTCATCGCCGAACGAAAGAGCAGACGAAAGCAAAAGGCCCTCGTTGGTTTACTTTTTTAGCGATCATTATTTTTATTATTCTTTTACCGATCGGTTATGATTATTGGCAAGAGTCGAAAGAAAGCGAAGAAGAACAACTACCAGAAGAAGTACCAGAACAAGTTGAAAAGCCAGATGAACAAGAACCTGTTAAAGAAGAAAAACCATTTAATGAGCGGGCTTTGAT
>JASKZX010000065.1 GCA_030147435.1 Savagea sp.
TAAAAACTTTCCGTACAATGACTTCATACGACGACCTCAAATTTATAACCGACACCACGAACAGTCGTAATTTGAATTTCTTCTTTATACGGCGCTAATTTATCTCGAAGACGTTTGATATGCACATTTAATGTTTGTTCATCGCCTTCATAGTCATAGCCCCATACATTTTCAATTAATAAATCACGTGACCAAACATGATTCGGTCGGCTCGCAAGTGTTGCGAGTAACTCAAATTCTTTTAAAGGTAAAATAAATAACTGATCATGAATCGTTACTTCATAACGGTCCGTATCAATTTGTAAAGGACCAGCAACTACTTTAGAATCTCCTCGTTTATCGTATCGACGAAGTAAAGCTTGAACACGGAAAAGAAGTTCCCGCGGTTCGAATGGTTTCGTCACATAATCATCAGTACCTGCTAAAAAGCCACGCTCTTTATCCTCTAGTTCTCCTCGTGCTGTTAATAATAAAACGGGAATATTCCACTCATCTCGTAAATGACGAGTTAACGTATACCCATCCATCTCTGGCATCATGACATCTACGATCGCTAAATCCGGTACCTCTCGTTCTGCAAGGTCTAATGCTTCGATTCCATTTTTAGCGGTTTTTACTCGATACCCTGCATCTTTTAAATGAATAGAAACGAGCTCAACAATTTCGGGATCGTCATCGACTACTAAAATATACATCCGTTACCCTCCTACATAGAATTTGTTTATATCATACGTCCTATTCTATTTTTTCTCTAGCAATTGCGTATAAACAAAAAAGCAGCTAATAAAAGAATTTCTCTTTTACTAGCCGCTCTTTACAATTACATACTTGCTTCTTCTTCTTTTAAAATCGCGTTCTCTTCATCTGTGAAAACACGCGAGTTCATAATGAAGTGTTTGTTCTCAGTGTTTTCGATTGAAAATGTCCCGTCTGTACCATCTGCTACGTCAATAATTAATTGCGTATGTTTCCAATATTCAAATTGGCTTTTATGCATGTAAAACGGTGTATCTTCATCTAAATGGCCGAGTAAAACGTCTTGACTTCCGATGTAAAATCCATCTTCTTCAAAACACATCGGCACTGAGCCTTCGCAACATCCTCCTGATTGATGAAAGAGGATACCGCCGTGTTTTTCTTTTAAAAACTCAATAAGTTCTTTTGCTGCATCTGTTGCAACTACACGTTGAACCATCATATTCCCTCCTTCACCATCAGTTTGTTCATCTCGTTACTGCTTAGAATAAACCTTGTGGCTCTTCTGAGTAGCTGACGAGTAATGCTTTTGTCTGTTGGTAATGTCCGAGCATCATTAAGTGGTTTTCGCGTCCGATACCTGAAAGTTTGTATCCACCGAATGCTACGTGAGCTGGGTACTGGTGGTATGTGTTTGTCCATACGCGACCTGCTTGGATAGCACGTCCTGCACGGTATGCAGTGTTCATGTTACGTGTCCATACACCTGCTCCGAGACCGTATAATGTGTCGTTAGCGATTTCGATTGCTTCGTCAAAGTCTTTGAATGTCGTTACTGCAAGAACAGGTCCGAAGATCTCTTCTTGGAATAAACGCATTTTGTTATGACCTTTGAAGATCGTTGGCTCAACGTAGTATCCGCCTTCGTATGTTTCGTCGAATTTGTTTTCGTTTCCACCGATTAAGCACTCAGCGCCTTCTTCTTTACCGAGTTCGATATAGCTTAAGATTTTTTCTTTTTGCTCGTTAGATGCTTGTGCACCAACCATCGTTGCTGTATCGAGTGGGTTACCGAATTTAATTTCTTTCATACGTTTTAATGCACGTTCCATGAACTCGTCATAGATATCTTCGTGAATTAATGCACGTGAAGGACATGTACATACTTCCCCTTGGTTGAATGCGAAGAGAAGCATACCTTCGATTGCTTTGTCTAAATAGCTATCATCTTTTTCCATAACGTCTTTGAAGAAGATGTTTGGTGATTTACCACCGAGTTCAAGCGTTACTGGAATGATGTTTTCTGTTGCATATTGCATAATTAAACGACCTGTAGTTGTCGCACCAGTGAATGCAATTTTACCGATACGTGGGTTCGTTGCGAGTGCTTTACCAGCTTCTGCTCCGAATCCGTTTACGATGTTTAATACACCTGGTGGTAATAAATCGCCGATAACTTCCATTAATACGAGAATAGAAGCTGGTGTTTGCTCAGCTGGTTTTAAAACGATACAGTTACCTGCTGCGAGTGCTGGTGCAATTTTCCATGCTCCCATTAAAAGTGGGAAGTTCCAAGGAATAATTTGTCCTACTACCCCGATTGGCTCGTGGAAGTGGTACGCTACTGTGTCGTTATCTACTTCACTAATTCCGCCTTCTTGTGCACGCATTGCACTTGCGAAGTAACGGAAGTGATCTGCTGCGAGTGGAATGTCTGCGTTTAATGTTTCACGAATTGGTTTTCCGTTATCCCATGTTTCAGCAACTGCGATTTTTTCAACGTTTTCGTCGATACGATCAGCAATTTTGAATAAAATGTTTGAACGTTCTGTAACTGACATTTTACCCCATGCGTCTTTTGCTTTATGTGCTGCATCTAATGCGAGCTCGATATCTTCTGGAGTTGAACGTGGCACGCGTGTAAATACTTCACCTGTAATTGGTGTTTTGTTATCGAAGTATTCACCTTTAACTGGTGCTACCCATTCTCCACCGATATAGTTTTCATATTGTTCTTTAAAGTTTACTACTGCACCCTCTGTATTTGGGTTTGCATATACTTTTGACATAATGATTTCCTCCTTCGTGCTACCATTTATGATAGTCACTCTTTATATTGGAATAACAGATTAGCTCTTGCGAAGTTGCTCGACCCGAATCTGATTATTTTCATAATACCGTAACATGTTATACTTTTTCAACCTTTTTGACACATTTATGTCGAATTTAATTAAAACTCTTTAGTTTTCTCCCATTTTTTTACTATTTAACGATAGCTTTAATGTTCTTTTCACACATATTCTACCTCATTTTAGTAATTATATCCATATAACGAGTTCTATATGCCTAAAAATGAACTATTTTTTGTACAATAGTTTATTTTTCACTTATTCTTCACTTTATTCATATTTTTTGTCGAAAAAAGCTACCCGGCAGGGAGTGGGTAGCTTTTTTCAAACAATACTTTTTTTCATTGAGAATAGTCATCCATTATTTGCAAGGATTTTATTGTTCTAAGGGAGAACGTATATTCAATGACTATTCATGTTAAAAAGGAAAAGGAGTGTTCTTTTCATTCAGTTTATTAGGAGGACCCACAAAGGAATAAACGCATTGTATTTGATCACCGCCAGACAATCATCTACAAGCAAGCTTATTCGTTTTCTTTTAATTGAACTCGCGGCGTTCAATTAAAAATGTCTCCTACGCGTATTCATTATTAGATTCCTTTTTTGACTAAGCATCATTCTTTACCGGGTGGTTACAGTCAGTGCTTATGAAGAGATCTTCATGTGACGCGCCATTGTACAAAGATTAATTTCCGACCTCTCTTTCGAGGTCTTGACTGTATTATAAAACAATCTTTTTGATTAAAGCAAGTTTTTCATTGTCTAAAAGACGATTTTTATTACAGTTCGCTTATAGTTTTAGACGGTTAGACCGTTCTTTCTGTTCACTCACCCTCTAATTTCAACAAGTGAAGCTTTTTGTATCCGCTTACATTTAAGCTCCTATAAATAAAAAACACCCCACTATTCATCAATGAATAATGAGGCGTTTATTTTTTACTCTAAAATCATATCCGTCGGTAATGATGTTAAATCAATACCCCATGCAAGTGGTAACAAGAAGTAAATCGCAAGTGTAATAATGAAGATCATCGCTAAGTTAATCCAGAACCCTGCTTTTACCATGTCATTAATTCTTAACACTCCGGAACCGAATACGATCGCGTTCGGTGGTGTCGCTACTGGAAGCATGAATGCAGATGAAGCTGCAACTCCTGCTGTAATCATTAATGCGTATGGGTGTACTTCAAGTGCAACTGCAAGTGCTGCCATGATTGGGAACATCATCGTCGCTGTTGCTGTGTTTGACGTTACTTCTGTTAAGAAGAGAACGAGTGTTGCAACGATTGCGATAACGAAAATGAAGTTCACGTCTTGTAAAACAGTTAACTGCTCACCGATCCATTGAGCAAGTCCTGACTCTTTGAATCCGTTCGCAATTGCAAGACCTCCACCGAAGAGAAGTAAAATACCCCAAGGAATGTTTTTCGCATCATTCCATGTAAGTAAACTTCCTTCACGTGCTTGACGGCTCGGTAAAATAAATAACATAACCGCTGCCATAATCGCGATAATTGTATCGTCGAAGTGATCCTGAACGAATTGAATTGGTAAAAATGTACGTGTGATCCAGAAGAATGCTGCAAATGAGAAGACGAATAATACAAGTTTCTCTTCAAATGACATACGTCCTAATGCATCACGTTCTTTTTGAATAACTCCACGTCCACCTGGTAATTCTTTCAATTGCATTGGGAATGCTACTTTTACTAAGTAGACCCATACACCAATCATCGTTACAACTGAAAGTGGTACCCCGAATAACATCCATTTCGCGAATGAAATATCGATGCCATACATTTCGCTAACGACACCTGCGAAAATTGTGTTTGGTGGTGTACCGATTAACGTACCAATTCCCCCGATTGATGCCGAGTAACCGATACCTAACATAATTCCTTTACCGAAGTTCGTCTCAGCTGCTTCTTCTTGAATCGCTGAGTTTACGTGTGCGATAACTGCAAGACCAATTGGCATCATCATCATCGCTGTCGCTGTGTTAGAGATCCACATCGAAAGGAATCCTGTTGCGACCATGAAACCTAAAATTAAACGTTCCGTACTCGTACCGACGAGTAAAATAATGTTCAATGCGATACGACGGTGTAAATTCCATTTCTCCATCGCAATCGCGATAATAAATCCTCCAAGGAATAAGAAAATTGTATTCCCTGCATAATGTGATGCTACCCCTTCACTAACCGCACCGGTTAATGGGAATAGTATAATTGGTAATAAAGACGTTGCTGGAATTGGAATTGCTTCTGTGATCCACCACGTAGCAATCCAAACCGTACTTGCTAAAACTGCTAATGCTTCATGTGACATTCCTGGCGGTGATAAAAAGAATAAAATGATTGCAAATAATAACGGACCTGCAATTAAACCTATGTTTTGTGTTCGTGTACGACCCTTAGGTGGCTCATCACCAGAACCCGAGCCCCCGCCTGTGGAACCGCTTTTATCGCGGACGTCAGCGGAGTCTGCTGCAAACTCGAGTACGTCGTCTTTCTTCAAAGTGAATAATTTGAAGAACTTCTTCGTATCATGGTGTGCCTGCCACATTTTTCCCCATAATGCTTGAAGACTCATATCATCCAATCCTCCTATATCTCTTTCAATGAAAATGATTTTTCTAAATTTTCTGAACGAAATGAATTCGCTTTTTTGATTACAGAAACTATTATACGTTTAATTTTGTTATGTAACAAGCTATTTTTCAAAATTATTCTAAAAAACATAAAGTAAACGCTTTCTTTTCGTTCATTTTTTTGTCAATATTCAATTTCTATCACTCTTTTTGCATCCGTTACCATCCGCTTAAATTAAAGGAAGTAACCGTTTTCTATAACAGTTTAAAAACGCTAGAAATGCGACAGTGATTAGATGTTTTAATTTTCAGACTAATTCTGTTTACATTACAAAAAACCCTCTGTACTATATCAGTTTCGAAAGCGTTTTCTATTCTCTCTCATCGTTTCTAAAAATCTCGTGGTATACTAACTATTAGGATGTTTTTGAATTGTAAGGAGGGAATTTTATGGTTCAAGCGAATACAACATATATAAAAAATTGGTTACAACAACTCGCTAATTTTTCTGATACACCAAATGAAGGAGTGACTCGTCTATCTTTCACTCCGACTTATAAACAAGCTGCACATTACTTAATAGAAGAAATGAAAAAACTCGGTTTAAAAACACGCGTCGATCGATTTGGAAATGTTATCGGGCGATCATCGAGCCACCTCGATTTACCTCCCGTTGTTATCGGTTCACATTTAGATACTGTGACAAAAGGAGGCGCGTTTGACGGAACAGCAGGTATCGTTGCTGGACTCGAAGTAGCTCGAATGTTTCAACAGCAATCAAGTCTTCCTGTTCGTCCTTTTGAAGTGATTGCTTTCGTTGAAGAAGAAGGCGGACGCTTTGAAAATGTCATGATGGGTTCACGTGCAATGACAGGAGATTTAAAAGAAGAAGAATTTTTAAAAACAGTCGATGATCAAGGGATAACGATTGAAAAAGCGATGGAAACGATTGAGTTCGAGCGTGAAAATAAAGATGGCGTTCGAACACGTGAAGATATCGCGGCTTTTTTAGAACTTCATATTGAACAAGATACAAGTTTAGAAGAAGAAAACATACATCTTGGAATCGTTGAAACGATCGGTGGGTTCGAACAATTCCATATCGACGTTCGTGGAAAACGTGATCATGCAGGGACAACACCGATGAATGAACGAGCAGATGCGCTCGTCACCGCATCGAAAATGATCGGTACATTCCCTACATTAATCAAAGACTTTGAAGAAGACGGTACAGTCTTAACAGTCGGTTCTTTGAATGTGTCACCGAACGGGAAAAATGTAATTCCTGACCGTGCTCACTTTACGATCGACTTACGTTCTCATACTGCTGCTTCACTCGATGAAGCGACAGAACGTATTTTACGTTTTATCGAATTACATGAAAGCGACGATATTCAAGTAACAATTGAACGTTTGTTTTCACTCCGTCCGAAAGCTCTTGACGGCAATATCCAAGCATTACTCGAAGCTTGCGTAAAACGTCGCGGTTATACGTCTCAGCCGATGAAAAGCCGAGCTGGACATGATGCAATGACGTTTGCTTCTTTCGTTCCAACAGGTCTATTATTCGTCCCAAGCAAAGATGGGATTAGCCATACGAAAGAAGAGTGGACAGATATTGAAGATATCGCACGTGGTGTCAACGTATTGTTCGATACTGTCTATGAATTAACGAAAGATGAAAATATGTTATAGTAACGGTAAGCCACTAGGGGCGCAAATTTGCTGAGAAGAACCCTTAGAACCTGTCGAGTTAACACTCACGTAGGAAAGTGGCGCAAAAGAG